>NZ_JBLZFY010000018.1:0-54758 GCF_050753365.1 Geminocystis sp. CENA526 | reverse complement strand
TTTAGCATTATAAATGAGTAATTTTAAAAAGAATTAAGTAAATTTTTGTTAACTGTTGTTAGCCCCCACCAAATCTAAAATAGTCATTTTTAGGTGTACCAATAATACTTAATTTTTCAATGTTAGAAAATTCTATTCGATCGTAACTTCCTTTTTTATTATAATAAGCTGATACTGAACCATTGTAACCTTCCCCATGATTTAGAGTATAGTCACTATCGATTCCAGCAGGATAGCTAGAACTTCCACCATAAGTATTACTAGAATAGTTGATAGTGAGGGTATCAATACCACTGCCACCATCCACTCGATCACTTCCTAATCCTGCATTAATGGTATCATTACCATTTCCCGTGTGAATTTCATTATCAAAACGCTCTGTAAAAACAATATTATCTTTTCCACTTCCCGTATATAGTTTGATAAATTGTTCAACGTTTTTGATGACAATACCATTACTGGTGGTAATGGTTGCACCAGTGCTTTTAATACTAAGATTATTGGTAGCATCTGCTAAATTAGTATATCCAATGGTATCTATTCCCTCACCACCGTTAATCGAATCAATACCTTCTAGGGCGTGAATGTAGTCATCTCCTCCACCAGCATTAACCGTATCATTATTCCAACCAATTATAATATCATCATTAAAGTTTGTACCTGTGATACGAAAACGCTCTATATTCTGGAAATAAACTTCATCTTGACCATAACTATCGTTTAACTTTTTGTAAGCACTAATATATCCTGAGAAACTTCCCGAACCATCATCATTGAAACTTGTAGAAATTCCAGGATTATATGCTTGATCACCAGAGAATGTATTTCCTGAATAGTCGATAACGAGAATATCATCACCATCTCCGCCATCGACTTCATCCATTCCCCGTAAAGGTTTAAAAATATCATCACCACTGTTATCTTGCCCTAGGGAGGGTAAAATATTATCGCCATTCGTACCTGTAAATGTAGCCATAGGAATACTCCTAAAACGTAAATTACAGTTTTTTTGTAGAGCTACTTAAACAATTATTTAGACACTCTAACTTATAATATAACAATAATTTTCATACTTTAATGTATATTTTTGTTTCAAGATTATATTGTTTTTGTTTTTTTTTACAAATTGTTACGGCTTATTTACATTAGACATCTCCAGAAATGAAAAATTAAATCAATTTAGATATTGAAATCGTTAAATTAATATAGTTTATCGTCATTTTCAATCGGTTAAACATAATTATTGGAGAAGTCTATTAGTTTATGATACACTCAGTATAAAAATTAGACCTCCCCAAAAATTTATAATCCTTATATAGAAATAGAAACAGATCGAGTTTCTCTTTTTTCCTATTCTTAAAAAGATTTTCTAATTGCAATGTTGTCTTAGAAATCAACCCGATAATTAAAATCTTGTGCTTGGGGATGACATTGAATACAAGTGTTAATCGTGGTGGGGGTGGGTAAATCGACTTTGGGATGGAGGGCGAAGAAATAACGAGATTGTGCCATATATTGAGGACGAATTTCATCTCTTAATAGCTGACGGGAATAGTTTTGTAAATATTGCCACATCAGGCGTTGAGTAAATCCTGTTAAGCCTTCGATTCTCACTCCGTAATGATTACCGGGGTTTTCTAAAATTCTCTGCCAAGTTTCTTGAGGTAAAACGGCTGGAGGGATGGGAATATGGCAAGTAGAGCAATATTGGAGGTAAAATTCTTCCCCTACAGTAAAATTGCCTGTTGCTCTATCTACAGATTTTGTGTGTGCTTGGGCTAAACCCTGTAAACCAGAGGATACACCCCACCCAAAAATAAGGCTACAGCCCACGATAAAAGCGATAATAAAGGTTTTCCAGCGTTTTTTGACCATTTTTCTGATTTAAACGTTTTCTGTCCATCTGTCCACCTGTCCACTTGTCCATCCTAAGACTTAGACACTTTTACAAAACATCAATGGATTCCTTCGCTATCGCTCGGAATGACATAATGTTATTATTAAAAAACACGATGCTGTAAAGAAGGCATTTGTTGCCGAACTTGTTGTAATCTTTGAGGATTGATTTCTGCTATAGCTACCCCAATTTGAGAGCCTGTACTTGCTAAAATTGATCCCCAAGGATCAACTATCATGGCGTGTCCATGACTACAACGTCTAGCATAATGATTCCCCGTTTGAGCAGGGGCGATTACATAACAAGTATTTTCGATCGATCTAGCCTGTAATAATACCTGCCAATGATCTTTACCAGTATAAGCGGTAAAAGCCGCAGGAATAAAGAGAATTTCTGCACCCTGTCTCGAAAGATGACGATAAACTTCGGGGAAACGCACATCATAACAGATAGATAAGCCCAATTTTCCTAAATCACCAGCATCATAAACGGAGGGCAAACTAGCACCACTTTTTACCGTACTAGATTCTTGATAATTATTGCCATCAGGCACATTAACATCAAATAAATGTACTTTGTCATAACGAGCCAACTCTAAACCACTGGGATCAACTAAAATAGCGGTATTATGGGCTTTAGATTTATCTTCGGCAAAAGGAGTCGGAAAACCGCCCCCTAAAATGGTTACTTGAAAACGTTGTGCCATACGAATTAAGAATTTCTCACTCTTAGTTGCGATCGTATCCACCTGATGAATTTTATCTTCATCTTTCCCCAAAAAAGAGAAATTTTCAGGTAAGCCAATCAATTTTGCCCCTTGATTAACCGCTAATTCAATTAATTCTTCCGCCTGAGTTAAATTGTTGTCAACATCAGGAGTGCTAGTCATGCAAACCGCCGCCGCAATATATGATTTCATCGATGATTTAAGATAGAGAATAAGATCAAAAAAAATCCTGTCTAACTAATAAATTCCAGATAACTGTTCGTTAGTTCTTTTACTGCTAACTCATAGAACTGTTGACCGTGTTCAGGAGTTGCTAAATTAGGATTTGATCCCATTCTACCATCAGGATAGCACTCACGAAAATTAGTTGCGCCGTAAATGGGATGTCCTTTGCCTACTTCTTCACTCAAAGGAGCATTTTTGATATGATCAGGATAGACAAATTGAGTTAAAGCAACTTCTGAGGGTGTAGCGTGAGAGCCTTCTTGATCTCCATACAATTCTTTTGCCAATTTATACACCTCTCGGCACATAAACCAGTTTGCGATCGAACACTTTACCTGATTACTATTAGGGATGTTTAAACTCTCTAAATGATCATAAATCTGAGAAAAAGACGCTTTGAGAGTTGCGATATTACCTCCGTGTCCATTAATAAAAAAGAACTTGCGAAAACCCGCTTTTGCTAAAGAAGTAACGTAATCTTGAACATAGAGGATTAAAGTTGTCGGACGTAAACTGATCGTACCGGGGAACGCAGTATGATGAAGCGCCATGCCCACATTAATTGTTGGTGCTACGATGGTTTTAACGTTCATATCGACCCCTAAAGCAACTTTTTCGGCACAAATTGCATCCGTACCGATTAACCCCGTAGGTCCATGTTGTTCTGTTGATCCAATGGGAATAATTATTCCAGTATTATCCTTTAAATAGGTTTCGATTTCTTGCCAAGTGGATAAGTGTAACTGCATAATATTTATTTAGGTATGATGAAAAAGTCTTTTGATCAAAGCCTCGAAGAAATCAAAAAACTAGGTAAAACATACAATAGCACGATCGAACCTTGCTTATCTGTCATTGCGAGGTAACGAAGCAATGTCCAAAACTCTGAATAATATTATATTTTCATATTCTAATAAACTTCATTATGAGAGCCTATATCAACCAAAATAATTTCTCTTTCAGTAATAATTAAATGAAGACAAATTCTGTAAGAAATATTAATTGATACTGAATACAAATCTTGAAGTTTGCCTTTTAGTCTATGTAATCTTAATGACGGATGATGAGGATTCAACTCCAGTAATTTTAAGGTTTTTTCATATTGTTTAACTAATTCAGGATGTTTTTTAATAAATTTTTTTGCTCTATTGTTATAGCTTTTTGTATAAATCAAATTATAATTCATTAGCTATGCGTTCAATATGTTTTTCTACACTTTCTTGCACAAAATTACCTTGAGCATAATCATTTTTTGCTTGTTGTAGTGCTATTTCTAATTCGCATTCACGCAAATAATTATAATGTTCTAAATTCATCACTACAAAAGTGTCTTCTCCTTTTACCGTGATGGTTTCTTGACTCGTTTTTTCCAGTTTTGTTTTAATAATCGAAACACCTTTTTTTTTTAATTCTCCTGCCGAAATACTCATCGAATCTGACTCCTTTTATCTCGCTCGAACTTTAGGTTTATTATATAACATCGATCGAACTCATTGAGCAGTTAATGCACAATTATCGAACTCAGGTTATTATGAAATTAAATTCATTTAGAGGAATTTAAACAAATGAAAATTGAAATAAATGTACCTGATAATTTACCTCAAGATAGGTTAAAAAAAGAGATTCAAGATTTTGAACAACGCTTACAAATAGAGGCACAACTAGATTCAATTAATAAAAATTCCTTACTAAATGCTAAACAGTCAAAGGCAAAAGCAGTGGCAAAATTATTGGCTTGGACTCAAGAGCATCAAATTAGATTAGAAGGGGGTATTCCTTCTAGGGAAGAACGTAATGTCAGATAAATTTTTTTATGATACGAATATTTTTTTATATTTAAGTTTATTACCAGAAAATCCAGAGGATACATTTAAACGCAATAGAGTTAAGAATATTTTATCTTTGCATCAGGACAATATCTATATCTCTACACAAGTGATTAATGAAATTTCTAATGTTCTTACCAAAAAGAAAGTTTTAAGTAAGAAAGACACTATTGATTTTTTAAACCTAATTTTATCTGTTGCTAATTGTATTCCTCTAACTCAAGATTTGACTTTTGATGCGATCGAAATTAAAAAACGTTATGGATTTAGCTTTTATGATTCCTTGATTATTGCTTCTGCGTTGTCAGTCAAATGCAATGTTTTAGTTACAGAAGATTTACAGCATTTACAAGTAATTGTTTTTAACTCATCGCCATTGCAAATACTTAATCCTTTTATTTAATCTCGATCGCACCTCACCTCCAAAGTCGATCGAACTTTTCATATAATTTTTTATTGTCATTGCGAGGTACGAAGCAATCTCCAACCCCCCATAAAATAACAGGACGGTTTCAAAGTAAGTTGGAGTACCAGAATAAGTAGAAATTGATGTTATCATCAAAAATGGTTTACTCATCCTTTGTGAAATTAAATTTTCGATCGATAAGGCTGAAATGTATATTTTTGATAAGAAAGTGGCTTTTTACGAAAAACGTCATAATAGAAAACCACAACGTAAAATCGTTATTTCCCCGATGGTTGATGAAAGAGCCAAACCTGTAGCACAAAATTTAGGTATTAAACTTTATAGCTATGCTAATAGTGTCGAGTTAAATTAAACTTGCTAGGGGTGATAAAGATAGCCTCTTTTAAAATAGCTTAGGACTTACGCACCTTTAACGATATTCTGTCATTCCGAGAGTAGCGAAGGAATCTCAATCCTTTGATTTTTGGTACAAGTGGGTAACTTCTATAACTTTAAAGATAACGTTTCGACTGTTAAAAAATGTCTTATTTATAATTCCATGAATCATTATTCAGATGTAATCATTATCGGCGGTGGCGCAGCAGGTTTTTTTGGTGCAATTAATACAGCTATACAAAATAAAAATTTAAGTATTACTATTTTAGAAGCCTCCCCTCAAGTATTGGGTAAAGTAAAAATTTCTGGGGGAGGGAGGTGTAACGTCACCCATCATTGTTTTAATCCTAGTGAATTAATTAATTATTATCCCCGTGGTAACAAAGAATTGCGAGGTGCTTTTGCTCGTTTTCAACCTCAAGATACTATTAACTGGTTTGAAAGTAGGGGAGTTAAACTTAAAACCGAAGGGGATGGCAGAATTTTTCCTATCAGCGATGATTCTCAAACGATTATTGATTGTTTAGTCAAAAATGCACAAAAATTAGGGATAAAAATATTAACTAAAACTCCAGTCAAAGATATAAATAAGTCAGAATCAGGTTTTAATCTTACTCTAAAATCAGGAGAAATATTAACCGCAAAATACCTGTTAATCGCTACGGGAAGTAATCCTTTAGGCTATCAATGGGCAAAAAAATTAGGGCATTCTATTCAATCGCCTATACCTTCTTTATTTACCTTTAAAATTAATGATGTCAGAATCAAAGATTTAGCAGGAGTTAGTGTTAATAATGTGGATATTTACCTAGATATTAAACTCAAGAAAAAACTCGAACAATCAGGGGCTTTATTAATTACTCATTGGGGTTTAAGCGCTCCTGCTGTGTTAAAATTATCCGCTTGGGGAGCAAGAGTTTTATATGATCATAAATATAATGTACCTTTAATTATTAATTGGCTTCCTGAATATAATTTAGAGTCTATCAAAGCTAAGTTACAAGAAATTAAATTGTCTATTTCTAAACAAAAAGTAATTAATTATTCTCAGTTTAATTTACCGAAAAGATTATGGCAAAGTTTGGTAAACTATAGTTTAACTAATAATCAGAAAATTTGGGCTGATCTTACTAAAAAAGAAATGGATAACCTCTCGATCGAACTGACAAAAGGTAAGTATATAATTGAGGGAAAAGGAATGTTTAAAGAAGAATTTGTGACTTGTGGAGGAGTGACTTTAAAAGAGGTGGACTTTAAGACAATGATGAGTAAAATTTGTCCGAATTTATTTTTTGCAGGAGAAATTTTAGATATTGACGGAGTAACGGGAGGTTTTAACTTTCAAAATGCTTGGACTACTGGATATTTAGCAGGAATAGGAATTAATCAATTAGAGGGTTAATTTTTACAACGAGAGACTAAATGTTTTGCATTTTTACAGAATTTTATTTAAAATAACTTTGTATTTATATGCCCTTATAAAGCCTCAAAACTTTTATTTTTGTAACTTATTCACTCTTCCCTTTTCCCTTTTCCCTTTTCCCTCTCTTCATCAAAATACTTTTTTAGCAACTCCTAAATTTAACTCATGTTAACTATTACAAATTTAACTAAATTTTTCGATCGAAAAAAAGTTTTAAATAACCTAAATCTGGAGATTAAGACAGGAGAAATTTATGGCTTATTAGGGGCAAATGGTGCTGGAAAAACCACCACTATTAATCTTATTTGTGGATTGTTAAATTATGAAGAAGGAGAAATATTAATTAATGGTAAAAAATTGAATGAAAAATCTAAATATTTATTAGGAGTCGCCCCCCAAGAAAATTTACTTTATCCTCATCTTACCTGTGCAGAAAATTTAAACTTTTTTGGTAAAATTTATGGGTTAAAAGGTACTCAATTAAAAGCCTCTATTTATGAACAATTAAAAGCAGTAAATTTATTCGATAAAAAAGATTCGATCGTATCAACTTTAAGCGGAGGAATGCAAAGAAGATTAAATATAGCAGTAGCCTTAATTCATAACCCAAAACTGATAATTTTAGATGAACCAACAACGGGTTTAGATATTGAATCTCGTTATGAAATTTGGCAGTTAATCTTAAGGTTAAAAAAGGAAGGAATTACTATTTTATTAACAACTCATTTTTTGGAAGAAGCCGAAAAACTGTGCGATCGAATTGGTATCATTAAAGATGGTAAAATTGTCCAAGAAGGCACATTAAATCAATTAAAACAAATAATTCCTGCTAAAGAGTTAATTATTGTCACCACAGAAGAAGAAGAAAAAGCCATTGAGTTAGGAAAAAAACAAGGTTTTAACTATGCTTATTATCAAGATGAATTAGCATTTTTAACAGAAGAAATTTTAGATTTAGCAGAAATAATTAAACGTTTTGAAGGAGTTAACTTGACTTCTATCACCAAAAAACCCATTAATTTAGAATATATCTATCTTCAATGTCAAAAAATGAATTAGAGTAGCAGGTTAAAGAATGAAAAAACACGGCTAAAGCCGTTACTACAAACCAATCAAAAATCTTTTTTACCAGAAGTCTTGCCTTTTACCTACCATCATCATTAATACTCAGCATTTTGCAGTTGAGTTGTTAAATAATCGGCGGTAGCTTCCACCAGTGCGATCGCCTGTTCGTAAGCCATGCGAGTTGGTCCTATAATACCAACACTTCCAGCAGGGTATTCTCCTTGATAATAATAGGCGGAGATTAAACTACAAAACTGCATAGATTCTAAGGGATTTTCTGAACCGATGGTAATTTTAACTTTTTGCCATGAATTTTTATTTTCTTGAGTATTAAAAACTAAGGGTAAAAGCTGATCTTGTTCTTTTTCAATCAAATTTAATAAGGTTTTAATATGTTCTATATGCGAAAATTCAGGTTGTTGTACTAATTTTGATAACCCTTGAGTTAAAATATTAGTATTATTTGATAACCTATAATTATCTTTAATTTTGCTTAGTAAAGTATTAATAAAATCTGCATAAATTAAAAATTCGTTACTTAATTCTCCCCAATCTAAAATACTAATTTCGGTTAAAGATTTTCCCTTTAATTTATGGTTTAAAAAGTTTGATAATATTTCTAATTCTCGATCGAGCATTTCCAGAGAGTTATCATCATGGGGTATTTTTAACTGTTTGCTGTCTAATAAAATGGATTCTGTTTGATAGTTGTCAACTACCATAACTAACATAATTTGATCATTAGTTAATCTTAAAAGTTGTAAATGATACAGGATATTACTAGCAATTTGCGGTAAAGTAATTAGGGCAATACAACCACTTAAATCAGCTAAAATATTGGTAATATTTTGAAATAAAATTTCATAACGTCCTGAAACAGTTTTGATGCTATGATTTAAAATTCGATCGAAAGAAGATTTAACCGTATTCTCAGGTGCTATTAATTGATCTACATAAATACGATAACCAGAATCAGAGGGTATTCTACCCGCAGAAGTGTAAGGTTGATAGAGAAAACCAGCTTTTTCTAATTTTCCCATCGCATTACGAATTGTAGCTGAACTAACACTAAAATTATATTCGTCGATTAAAGTTTTTGAGCCAACAGGTTCGGCAGTCGCAATATAATGTTTTACGGTTGCCTGTAAAATTTTGCGATGGCGTTCATTGAGTGATATGTGAACAGTCATCTTGAAATATATTATTTTTGATAAAAGTATATTAATTAGATTTGATTGTAAAGGTTTTTTCTTAAATCTGGTACGATCGAGTTAAGAATTTCTCCTGATTATCTTTTCTTCCTTTACTGAGTATAATATCTTAGATTATCTTGATTTGAGATTTCCCAGATTCTAAATTCTAAATGGCTTTTAAATTCATTTATCGTTGGTGGCAAAAATACGGCAGTCAATTAGTTTTCGGACTAATTAGTTTGTCTATGGCATGGTTGGTTTATTATACTCAGGGGGCGTTGATTTCTGAGACTTTATACCGTCTTTCTCCTTCTTGGTTATTGTACCCTCAAATCGATCGAATGGCATTATATGAACAACGTACGATTCAGGAATTAAGTAATAAAATCGTTGCCTTAGAAAAACAAAATGAGAATCTCCAAAAAATTATTCAGTATCAAGAAAAATATTCAGGGGAATTGATTCCTGCGAGGGTAATTGGCAGAAGTGCCGATGCTTGGTGGCAAATTATCACCATTGATGCTGGAAGTAATAAGGGCATTAAATCTAATCATGTGGTGATGAGTGTCGGAGGATTAGTGGGGAGAATCATGGAAGTTACTCCTAACACTAGCCGAGTATTATTGATTAGCGATTATAACAGTCGAGTGGGTGCAACCATTGTCAGGAAGGGTTATCAAGGCTTTATTAAAGGGCAAGGCACTGCTGTTGGTTTAATGGAGTTTTATGCTAAAGTTGCAGATGTTAAGGAGGGGGATGTGGTGACTACTTCTAGTATTAGTAGCATTTTTCCACCTGATATTCCTATTGGTAAGGTTATTTCGATCGATCTTAACAAAAGTCCAGCACCAGAGGCACAAATTGAGTTTACTGCGCCCATTGATTTTTTAGACTGGGTAGTGGTGGATTTAACCGAAAAACCCCCTTTAATCAGAAATAATGAATAAGCTAGTACGCATCATAAAAAAATTTTTTAACAACGTCTATTAAAAAAATATGAATTTTTTATCTATTTATAAACACCGTAAAAATCCTGTTAATTATATCATCTGGTTTCTTTCTGGCTTATTGTTAACAATTTTAGTTAGCTGTGCCTCCCCCCAAGCGAATACGGAGGGTTCGATCGAATTTTGGACAATGCAGTTACAGCCACAATTTACCCCTTATTTTAACGACTTAAATCAACGCTTTGAAAGCGAAAATCCTGATAATAAAATACAATGGGTTGATGTGCCTTGGAATGCTATGGAAAGCAAAATTTTAACGGCAGTTTCTGCCCAAAATGCGCCCGATGTAGTGAATCTTAATCCTGATTTTGCCTCTCAATTAGCCAGTCGCAACGCATGGTTAAATCTTGATGAGAAAATCTCCCCCGAAGTCAAAAGCGAATACTTGTCTAAAATTTGGGATGCGAATAAAATTGAAATCTGTCAAGCTGAAAATCAGTGCGAAACCACAACTTTCGGTATCCCTTGGTATCTGACAACAACTATCACTGTTTATAATAAAGACTTGTTTGAAAAAGCAGGAATTACTAACCCCCCTCAAACCTATGAGGATTTAGCTATTGCCGCCGAAAAAATTAAAAATACCACTGGCAAATATGCCTTTTTCATTCCGTTGGTAACGACTGATTCTAACGAAATATTACAATCCCTTGTCAAAATGGGGGTAACTCTGCTAGATGATCAAGGTAAAGCTGGATTTAACACCCCCGAAGGTATCAAAGCCTTTACTTATTGGGCGGATTTATACCAAAAAGGTTTATTGCCTCCTGAAGTAATGACTCAAGGGCATCGTCACGCCATAGAATTATACCAAGCAGGAGAATTGGGTTTAGTTGGCACTGGTGCAGAATTTTTGAAAACCATCGCTAATAATGCCCCTACGGTTTACGAGGTGTCGGGAGTCGCCCCTCAAGTTACGGGAGATACCAAAAAGAAAAATGTCTCGGTGATGAATTTAGTTATCCCTAAAGATAGCAAAAATATTGATGGTGCTGTTAATTATGCCCTTTTTGTTACTAACGGGGAAAATCAACTCAAATTCACTCAAGAGGCGAATGTCTTACCTTCCCATAATAGTTCGATCGAGCAGTATATTAGTAACTTAGAGAACGATCCCAATCAAGATATTCTCACGGAAGCACGAAGAATTAGTGCGGTACAGTTAGAAGATGCAGAAGTACTAATTCCTCCTGTGAAAAATATCAATGAATTGAAGAAAATTATCCACGAAAATCTGCAAAGTGCTATGTTAAAAGAGAAAACCGTTGAACAAGCTGTTCAAGATGCTGCTAATCAATGGAATAATCTTTAAACTTTATAGCAATACTAAATCATTGGTGAGAAATTTCAAATAAGTTTCTCCCCTTTGTTTAAGACTGGGGAGTACAAAGACTGGTGTAATATGAATACTATAACAAACGAAACTGTTAAACAACAAATTGATCAACTTTCTTATGAGCAATTAATTGAAGTAGCTAATTTTATCTCTTGTCTTCAATTTCGTAAAGGTTGTAAATCCATAAATTTGGATGTGAAAGAATTGTCAAAACTAGCTACGGATTTTGCGACTGAGGATAGAGAATTAGCAGAGGAGGGAATGAATGACTATCTCAATATGTTAAATGAGATGGAGAATATATGACAGAAGACAAAAATTTGCTCAAACGTGGTGAAATATGGTTAGCAAATCTAAATCCCACTAAAGGCTCTGAACAATCAGGAATTCGTCCTGTTATAATTTTTCAGAATGAGATCGTGTCTCGTTTTTCAACTACTGTAATAACGATACCTCTAACAACCAATCAAAATCGAGTTTCTTTACCTATTTGTTTAAAAATTGAAAAAGGTGATGGAGGATTAGCAGAAGATTCTGTTGCTTTATGCTATCAAATGAGAGTACTTGATAAAACTCGTTTAATTCGCCTGTTAGGACAACTGGAATGGGATACTGTTAAACAACTGGAAGATATTGTTCTCTTAACATTAGGATATATTTAACTCAAATCTACTTCTCAATCAATAGACTTCTGGTAAAAATTATGATTTTCTCACCGTGAAACAGGCATCTTGCCTGTCTTTCTGAAGATGTCTAATAACCTTAAATGCTCCCCTTCCCCTGCTTATCAAATATATTGAAGAATTAAATTGAATAGGCTTAAGGATTACCCCTGAAAAACTTATAATGGAATAAGAAAAAATATATAGGGGAAAATAATTTTATGGTGACAACTCCCATTAAAACCGCTCAACGTCTGACAACTCAAGTCGAAGTTATTGCCCCAGATACTACGACAATTCGTTCTTTAGATTGGGATCGAGATCGCTTTGATATTGAATTTGGACTACAAAACGGCACTACTTATAATTCTTATGTAATCAAAGGAGAGAAAAACGCTTTAGTTGATACCTCTCACCTCAAATTTAAACAACTATATTTTGACTGTTTACATCAAGTTATTAATCCTCAAGATATTGACTATTTAATCATCTCTCACACCGAACCTGATCATAGTGGCTTGGTTAAAGATTTGTTAGAAATTGCCCCCCATATCATTGTGGTTGCGTCTAAGGTAGCGATTCAATTTTTGGAAGGATTTGTCCATCTTGATTTTAAACGACAAATAGTTAAAAACGGCGATCGACTTGATCTTGGTAATGGTCATGTAATGGAATTTATTAACGCTCCTAATTTACACTGGCCCGATACTATTTTTAGTTATGATCATGCTACTGAAACTCTTTTTACCTGCGATGCCTTTGGAATGCACTACTGTAGTGCTAGTTTGTACGATGAACATTTAGCGGACATTTCTCCAGATTACCGTTTCTATTATGAATGTTTGATGGCACCCAATGCTCGATCGGTTTTATCTGCTATGAAGCGTATGCAGGAATTAGGGGAAATTTCGATCGTTGCTAATGGTCATGGACCTATTTTAAAGCATAATGTGAAAGAACTGCTCGATCGATACCAACGCTGGAGTAACGAGCAAAGTAAGGGAGAAAAAACCGTTGCCGTGTTCTATATCTCTGATTATGGTTATAGCGATCGAATTTCCCAAGCCATAGCCAAAGGTATTACTAAAACAGGCATTACCGTTGAAATGTTCGATCTCAATGGTACAGATATTCACGAAATCCCCGAAATCGTTAGTAAATCCGCAGGAATTGTCTTAGGAATGCCTCCCCTTTCCGATAATACCGAAATTAGTAACAAAATGGGGGCAATTTTAGCCTGTGTTAATAATAAACAAACCATCGGTTTATATGAATCCTACGGCGGTGATGACGAACCCATCGATCCGATTTCTCGTAAGTTACAAGACTTAGGCTTAACCTCTGCTTTCACTCCCATTCGCATCAAAGACACTCCCCACGAAACCACCTATCAACTGTGTGAAGAATCGGGGGTTGACTTAGGACAAATTTTGACAAAAAAAGCCAGTATCAGTAAAAGAAAAGCCCTTGACAGCGATTTAGACAAAGCCATCGGGCGTATTAGCGGAGGATTATACATCATTACCGCTCAAAAAGGAGAAGCAAAGGGGGCGATGTTGGCATCATGGGTAACACAAGCAAGTTTTGAACCCCCCGGATTTACCGTAGCAGTGGCAAAAGATCGTGCGATCGAATCTTTGTTACAAGTAGAAGATACCTTCGTGTTAAACATCCTTGAGGAGGGCAAATATCAAGCTCTAATGAAACATTTTCTCAAACGATTCCCCCCCGGTGCCGATCGTTTTGAGGGGGTTAAAACGCAAATAGCCACCAATCGATCGCCTATTTTAAGCGATGCTCTAGCCTACCTTGAATGTCAAGTTGTCAGTCGTATGGACTGCGGAGATCATTGGGTAGTATATAGTAAAGTTACCAGTGGCAGGGTATCAAAACCCGATGCTTTAACCGCCGTACATCATCGCAAAGTCGGCAATTATTATTAATAGGATTACCTTATGCTATCTTGATGAAGGAAAGTAATAGGTAATAGGTAATAGGTAATAGGGAATAAACTATCTATTAAAAGGATTAATAATTGTTAGTTGTCTCTCTACAATTAATTCATGTTGCATATCTTCTGAATAGAGAATATCTGCATTAGCAAATAAAGCCGATGCAATGATTAAACTATCCCAAAATGACAAGCAATACTTACTTCTTACATTAGACGCTAATTCATAAACATTTCGATCGAACTGAACAATTTGATAACGATTATAAAAAGAGTTAATTAAATTTAAGATACTTACTTCATCTAATTTATGTTTTTTTAATAAGTTAAATGATACTTCGTTAATCACTTGTGTACTAATTACTATCTTTTTTTCCTGTATAAGTTGTTTAGCTAAAATCCTTTTCGTTTCTTCTTTATTATTAGTTGAAAAGCCATAAAGCCAAATATTAGAATCAATAAAACAAAGATAGTCATTATTTTTTGTCATAAATTTCCTCTCTTGTTATAAATTCTAAATCATCTACTTCTAAAGGATTTTCTAACAAATAATCAATCATATCAAACTGAGATTTATTTTCATCTAATTTATTTTTTGCTTTAAGTGCTAAAATAATTTCCTCAATATATTTAATTTGTTCAGGTTTTAACTCGGAGACATTAATCGTTGTCATCATAGTTAATTTTATTAATAACTTTTTACTTTAAATTATACATCAATCCCTATTTTCTCTAACTTCTCATCTTTAATTAAGCTATATTAAGCCACAGCAAAACCAGTATATTTTCTAATACTTGGTTCATGAAAACCCAAAATAATATCTTTAGATGAAATACCAGCAGAAACTAATTCATTAGCTATGCCATCTTCTGTATTATCGCATTGAATCCAAATTTTTCCCTTAATAATTTCTAGGTGAATTAAACAACTATGAAAATGTTTATTATCTTGCCAACCTTGAGATATTATTAAATATTGCTGATGTTCATGATCGTAAGCAGGGTAATTTTTAATGTTGATATTTGCATATTGAATATTAAGATAAGGATTTAAAACTTTAACAATAATATCTTGATATTGAGTTAGTTTATCCATTTGGTAATAACCTCCTTATTTCTCCACTTACGATGACTACCTTTTTGAGAAATTAATTGAAAATTATAGCGTTGTAATATTTTTTCTACTTCTTTCGCCGTCAGTCGAAGCATTCGAGTCATTAAAGTACAACCTCTCTAATATAACTATGATCTGATAATTTAATATCGTCTGGTTGCAAGTATAGTTCAATCGCTTCTTTAATATTATTTAACGCTTCTTCTTCAGTATCACCACAAGATGTGCAACCGGGTAATTCTGGGCAATAAACCGCCCATTCTCCTGTTTGTAAATCTGGTTCAAGAATAACACGCCATTTTGTCATTTTATTTCCCTCTTAATTTTATTTAATTATACTTCAATCCCTATTTTCTCTAACTCCTCATTAATCCTTTTTATCGCTATTTCCTCATCACTTTCTATGGCTTTTTCTACTCCTTTTTTTGCTATTCCTAATAACTGTTTCGATCGAACTTCTAATCTAAAACTTTCTTTAATTTTATCACTAAATTTTTATCGGAAATAATTATGTTTTTTAAACCGCCATTTGATTATAAGTATTATTTGTTACTATAATACATGGTCTTATTTTACCTGTTTCCGAGCCTTTTTTTGGTTCAAGATTAACGTCAATTATCATTCCTCTTTCTAAATTATTCATTACTTTAAATCCCATAAAGCTGACTCGGTTAACTCTTGCAAATCTTCACTTTCTCGATAAATTTCTGCATATAAATTCGCTGATTCTTCTAAGTCTATATCTTCATTATTAATGATGTCAGCTTTCATTAAATAATCGATAAATTCTTCTTTTTTATTAGAAAATAACTCTAAAATAATTTCTTTTACCATTGCTTTTAATTGACTTTGTTCGATCGAAATATTAATACTCATAGTTTATATTTCCTAATTGTTTAAATTCATTATAACTCAATACCTATTTTCTCTAACTAATCATTAATCCATTTTATTAATTAATTTCTGCAAATAATTTCTCAGCTATTTCTGGTAATTCTATTACTATAAAATAACTAGCAGGATATAAATAATCTTCTTCTGACTCATCAATTACTCGAATCATATTCAATTTTTCTGCTTTATCATCTGGTAAAACTTGATATATTTTTCTAAATTCCAAACTAGCTAAATAATCCTCATTTTTTATACAAATTGCGATTTTTTTTTGATTATTATTTAACATATCTTTACTCCAAAATAGTTTTAATTTTAATCTCTTTTTTACCAATTCCATGAGCTTCATACCAATGTAACTCAGCTTGATAAATATTACCGTCTTCTAAGATTATAATAGCTATTCCTTTTAATTTTCGCCATCTTTGTCCTCCATAAAACTTTTTTAGTCTTTTCAAATCTCGAATGGAGTTATTAACGGCAATAACTTCTATATTCTTTATTGTACCAATAATCTCAAAATTCATGATCGTTTACTCCCATTTTCTCTAACTCCTCATTAATCCATTTTATCGCTGTTTCTTCCTCACTTTCTATGGCTTTTTCAACTCCTTTTTTCGCTATTTCTAATAATTGTTTCGATCGAACTCTTAATCTAAAATTTTCTTGAATTTTATCACTGAATTTTAGATTGTAACTAATTCTTGATTTAAAGGTGCATAGTGAACTAACATTAATTGTTCGGCTGATAAAGTCTCTAAAGCATACACTTTACCCGTATTAGTTATAAATTCCACTTCAAATATATTTGGTTCGTATTCTTCAATAATTGTACCAACTTGCCCTCGATAAAGGTTTAATTCGGGGAAATCTTGTAATAATGCTACGATGTCATATAATTTCATAATTATTTCCTCTTTATAAGACATAACAGGTGACTAAAACAACTAATAAACTTCATCATGATCGCCAATGTCAATTAAGACAATGACATCCTCCTCTAGTTCTGTATCTTGTCTAAATGTAAAAATAATTCGATAGCTATAAGTAACAGAACAAGACCATAAACCGTGTAGTTGTCCCGTCAATTTATGAGATTTTAACGAAGGATAAAAAGGATTTTCTGCTAAAAGCTCTAAAACTGCTAAAATTTTGGCTTGTAAATGAGGACTTTTTTTGATCAATCGCTTAAAACTTTTTTTAAAAGTCTTTTCAGCAATAATAATCATTCTTCTTCATCCTCTAACAAATAAGCCTTAATATCAGCAAAACTACCCTTAACTACCTTTCCCTCATCCACCGCCTGAAGCACCCCTTGAGCATTCGTAGCAATTTGAGATCGGCGATTTTCAATTCTTCTCTTACGAATTAACTCAAATAACTCCTCTTGATCTTCTTCCGATAAAACCGAAATTGCCTCTAAAATTTCTTGATAAGCTATCATAAAACCTTCTCGAACTTTTAATCTAAAATTTTCTTTAATTTTACATTAGTAGGGTGGGCATTGCCCACAAAAAAAAATCTAAATTTCGATAAGATCATTAATATCTGCAAAGAAATAAATTTCATTGCTATTAATATAATAATTACTACTTTTTGCGGTTTGTTTGAGAAAAATAGAGTTTTCTAAATCGTTAATTTCTTCTTGATTAAACTGGGATAATTTATAGTTAGAATCTTTGAGTATAAAGGATAATTTCATTGATGATGATTTAAGTTGCTGAAATAACTGTCAATTTAAAGTTTTAAACGGTAACTAAATTTGAGTATTATTATTACTTTATAATTATTTTACCGTTATTAGCCTAATTTATCTTCTTTAATATCAACATCTAATGGGGGGGTTGCTTAAAAAGTCGATAAACAGAGGGAATAGACATCTTCAAAAATACAGGCAAGATGCCTGTTCTACGGTAATAAAATCATAATTTCTGGAGAAGTCTATTACTTTTTAATTCTCAATTCTCAATTCTCAATTCTCAATTCTCAATTCTCAATTCTCAATTCTCACTGCGGTTCGCCAAAAATGATCACCGATCGAGCTATCTTTTGCATTACTTCAGTAGTCACATCACTCACTGCTAAACCTCCAGCAGTACGACGGCGTACAGAACGTAAAATGACAAGATCATAGTCATATTTTTGTACAGTGTGTAAAATGGCTTGAGCAGGATCAGGATAGCGTAAGGTTTTGATGGTAACGGGTATTTGAGAGGCGATCTTTTCAATGGCAATATTCAAAGCTGATTTGAAGGTTTCAATTTGATTTCTGGTCACTTTTCGATCGTGTACATGGAGTAAAGTTAAACTGGCTTGATTACTACTAGCAAAAATTGAGGCAAAACGAATGGTATTAAGGGTTTTTTGATCTATATTTTTGACAGGTACAAGAATTTGATGGATATTTACAGGATCATCCAATAATTGTACAACCGCCACAGGACAATGAGAACACCAAAAGACATTATCAATCAAGTTACCAAATAAACGGGCTTGAATGCTAGTATTTGGACTCCACCCCATGACAATAAGATTAGCGTTATTTTCTCTAGCGGTACGACTAATACCTTCGGCTAAGTCATCATCAATACGAATAACAGGCTTGAGAGATACGCCAAATTGTTCACTATATTGTTTTGCCCTTGTCAATAATTTATTACTCTGTTTAAAGGCAATATTTAGTACTACCGACAAACTCGATTTTTTCTTTAACAGGTCCTTTTCCTACCACATCATTAATAGCTAAACCTGCTAAAAATGCCCCCACAATCTTATCCACATTGATTAACTGTGCGCCTACGGAAGCCAAAAACACCGCTAAGAGTACAAATAAAAATTGATTACTTTCTTCATCTCCTGTGCGTCTAAAATATTCTTTTCCTACCTTATCAATTCCCCATAAAACCCCTGCACAATATAAAGCTAAACTCCCCAACTGTATAATTAAAGTGCCTAGGGTAAATTCTCCACCATCAATAGATACACAGATAGCCAACACCAACAAAGCGCCTATATCTGTGAAAATAGTTGCACCGATGGTGATAACCACCGATTCATTACTCACAACTCCTAAACGATTAACAATGGGATACCCCAATAAAGTATGGGAAGCTAACAGAGAACCGAGTAGAATAGAAGAATTTAACCCCATATTAAAGGTTAAACCAATTAAAGTTCCGATCGATAAGGGAAAAATAAAAGTACAAAAACCAAAAGTCAGAGATTTATTTTTACTTTTGCGAAAATCATCTAAATCAATTTCTAAACCCGCCACAAACATTAAATAAATTTTGCCAATGTCTGCTAAAAGTTTGACAGATTCGCTTTTATCATCGAGTAATCCTAAACCTTCTCCACCAAAAATAACCCCTGCTACCAATAAACCTACTAACCCCGGTAATTTAATTTTTTCAAAAATAGGAGGAATGGTGACAATTACCAATAAGAGAATAGTAAAAGTAATTAAAGGACTATCGGGAATTGTCTTTAAAAATTGTTCCATTAGTTAATAGTAAAAATTCAAAATACTTTTTCAGCACACCCTATTTACCTGTCCCTTTCCCTGTTTATGATAAAATGTTGAATATTAATTCAACTAAACTGAATGATTTATTTTAATATTTATCAATGGAACTAGAATCGTTTTCTCCTAATTTGACGAATAAAATTGAAGCTATATTATATCTTAAAGCACAACCTACCACGATCGAAGAACTTGTGACTTTAACTAAAACATCCACCGATGAAATTCAAGAGGCGTTAATTCAGTTAATGTCTGATTATGCCTATCGTGACAGTGCTTTAGAAATTATAGAAACTCCCCAAGGTTACAGTTTACAGTTACGAAATTGTTATCAATCTTTACTAGAATACCTTATTCCTTCAGAGTTAAACCCCGGCACTTTAAAAACTTTAGCCGCCATCGCTTTAAAAAATCCCATTCTTCAAAGTGATTTAATCAACCTACGAGGAAGTAGTGCCTATCAACACGTTAATGAATTAGTGGAAAGTGGTTTTATCCGTAAACGCCGTCAAGAAGAAGGTCGATCGTACTGGATAGAGGTTACAGACAAGTTTTATCAATATTTTGAGATTAATCAATTATCCTCTTTACTCAATAATTCCTAAGTAGTAAATAGTGAATAGTTTTAATAAATCAAAAATCAAAGGTTTAGACAAACTACATTACTGAAAAAGTGCGTGGTTGGTGAGGGTAGTCGAACCACAGTTTTAGCAATTTTTTCTCAAAAAATGAGCATTTTTACGTTAATTTTATTTCAAAGTTTTTTGTATAACTTTATCTATATAAAATCTCAAAACCTTGATTCTTTATTACTTTACCTATTACTTAACCACCGCTAACAGGAGGAATCAAAGCAATTTCATCGCCATTATGTAGAAGGTAATCTGGATTGACTATTTCTAAATTTACTGCTATTTTAGTAATATTTATCCACGATTTTAATAAGGGTTTTTCTTTACTCATTATTGATAATATATCTTGGGCTTTACTATTAGCAGGAATAGTTAAATTTATTTCTGATTTTTGATAAACTTCTTGATAAATAGCAAATAATTTAATAGTGACGGTTATTAAATCAATATGGGTATTCATTTTATTATAAAATAATGTTATTTAGTTCTCTTATTTCCTCTTTTTTAATAGCCAATAGTCAGATAAGTCCTGAATTTATCGAACTTAAAAAACGGTTAGAAAATTATAATTTTGTAGTAAAAATTGAGTCTCCGCCCATTAGAAGTACCTATGGTTTATTGCAAGTAAAAACTCGCACTATTTGGATTGAGCCTTTAGTTTTTGAGTTAGGGATTGCATTACCTACCCTTATCCATGAGGCAACCCATGCCGCTCAATTATGCGCTGGAAATGGTGAAATTCGATCGTTAAATTTACCTTTTTCTCCTCCTAATATTAGTCGCCCTTTTTTTACTCATTATAATCATGGTTTAAGGCGACATTTGGAGGCGGAGGCTTATGCGGTGCAAACTCACCCCGACGGTTATAATCTTGTGCTTTCTTTACTCGATAAACACTGTAACAATTAACAATTAACAATTAACAATTAACAATTTGCACCTCTATATTTATTATCCATTATTAATTTTTTCAAGTAATAAATCAGTGTTAAAATGTTCTTCGATAAGGTTTTGCATACATTCTACTTTGATTGTTTCATGTAATCTTACTGTACCAAAGGCTCGATCGACAATTTCAACGGTAGTCAAGGTATCAAAATCTACGGTTAAAATGGGGATTTCCAAGTCTTCTGCCCGTGCTAAAATTAATTGTTGAGGAGGAGTATGTCCTGTTAAAATTAAGCAGTTTGTAGAGCTTTCTAAGGCGGCTAGTTGTAAATCGGTTCGATCGCTCCCCGTGATTACAGCCATGTTTTGCCGTTGACGGAAATACTCCAACGCCGAGTTGACATTCATCGCCCCTACTGTTAGGCTTTCTACCATTAAGTCTAGTCGATCGAGCCTACAAAGTACTTTTGCTTTTAATTGTTCTACAAGTTCTCGAACGCTGACACTTTGTAAAAGTCTATCCGTAGGTAACATTCCTAAAATGTCGATGCCTTGAGATTGGAAGAAAGGCTTAATGATATTTTCAAGGGTATCTAGTTGTTGATGAGGAATACTGTTGATTAAAACCCCTGCTAATCGATGTCCTAAAACTTTTTTTGCTGATAAAATTTGATCAATAATTAATAACGGTTCATACTTAACCACTAATAGCACAGAAGCATCTATCTTTTCGCTAATTTCGGGCGCACTTAAATGAAATAAATTTCCCTGAGTTAAATTTCCTGCACCTTCTAATAACACCAAATCCGCCTCGATCGAGTTACAATATTCTAATAATTGATCCTGATAATTAGTTTCCTTACCTAGATAATCAAGGATAGTTTTTTCATCTAACAACAATAAAGGAGATTTGACTTGAGAATCAGGTAAATTGAGAATTTGACTGATAAATTGTAAATCTTGTTCATCTTTAAGATTATCAGAAGGATTAAAACAAGTACCGATAGGTTTACCATAACCTAACTTAATTCCCTTCTTTTGCAATTGATGAGCAACCCCTAAAATAGTAGCAGATTTTCCCGTATATGGTTCACTCGAAGCAATTAATAAATATTTACTGGGCATGATAATTAATAATAATAATTTAATTTAGTGGTTAAATGGGATTTGCTGAAGAAATCTCAAGACTAGGAAAATAAAAAGTTTAGACACATTAAATTAACACTCATAGTAAGCATTTTTAACAATTTTTGGTCAAAAACTAGGCATAATATAAAATATAAGGTTACAAACATTATATCGATCGAGAGATAATAACGTGAAAACTTTTCCCTATTCTTATCAAAAGACTTTTTCAGCATCCTCTAAGTACAGAAAAATATACTTAATAATATATAATTTACGGAAAATGATGACTACTTTAAATTGTCAATTTTATAAAACACCTTTTGAACTAGGTATTTCGTGAAGACGACGACTATCAATTTCTAAAGCCATCCTCATAGCTCTAGCAAAGGCTTTAAAAGTCGCTTCGATGATATGATGAGAATTAATACCGTCTAATTGACGAATATGTAGAGTAATTTGACTATGGTTAACCAAAGCCACAAAAAATTCCCTCACTAATTGAGTATCATAGTTACCAACTCTTTGGGTAGGAATATCTAAACCATAGCTTAAATGAGGTCGTCCTGAAAAATCAAGAGCAACCTCGATTAAGGCTTCATCTAAAGGGGCGACAAAATGTCCAAAACGATGGATTCCCTTTCGATTTCCCACCGCTTGGGCGATAGCTTGTCCTAATGTAATTCCCACATCTTCATTTGTGTGATGATCGTCAATCTCAATGTCTCCCTTAGCCTGAATATCTAAATCCAGTAAACCATGAGAACAAATTTGATGTAACATATGATCAAGAAAAGGAATGCCAGTATTCACATTACATTTTCCTTCACCATCAAGATTTACTTGTACTTGAATATCAGTTTCTTTGGTAGTGCGACTAACGGAAGCAACACGACTTTGATGGGCAATAGATTCTAAATTTAAAGTATTAATAGTTGACATTATTGAGTTTATTTTACAAATAATTTTACTATCGTAGAACAGGCATCTTGCCTGTTTTTCTGGAGATGTCTAATGAACAGTGTAGAATAGGGAATGATAGTAGTTAATTCTACCTGTCCACTTGTCCACCTGTCCACTTGCTGTCTCGTTTTCCATTTATGTCTCAAGATATATCTATCATAATCGTTTTTGAACCAAGAGTAATTTTAGAAGGGGTAACTCGTGATTGGAGTCAATTTTCCCAGTTAGGTACTTGTTACATCCCACAAATTGTATTAGAAGAATTAGAGTTTTTAACAAAAAGGGCTGTTTCTGAAAAAGAAGAAAAGACGGCACGGGAATTTTTCCGTTTTTTTCCTAATAGCGGTTGGCAAGTAACTCAAGGCATGACTCACCATGATGCCTTAACGGTAATGGAAGGGGAGAATCTCAGTAAAAATGCTCGTTTACAAGTTGCGATCGCAGAATCGGTATATTATCTTACTTTAGAAAACACGAATAAGTTAGTCGTCTTAGTGACAAATCAGCAAAATTTACGGGAAGAAGTAGAAAATCTGGCACAAGATAACTTAGTAAGCCTTACCCTAGCACAATTTACTCAGTGGTTACGCACGAAGCAAAAACCTATCAATGTCAGTCAAAAAATAGCAGGTTTTAGTAACGGTAAAATTTCTTCTCCAGTATCATCACCCCCTCCTGCAAAAAATCCTAGTCGTAATAACGGTAATGTTGTGTCTCCAACTTCTGCAAGTTATCAACCAAAAGCGAAAGTAAAACCCCAAAATAATACTCTTGGCACAATTATCTCAGGATTATTAGCTTTGGGGGCATTAACTGTTACAGTAATGATTGCTTGGTATTTTATACAACCTCAATCTTTTCAAGAGTTTTGGCAAAAAATGGAAGAATTAAAAATTAAAAATTAAGAATTAAGAAAAGTAAGAAGCCACAATTACTTCCCTACTCCTCCACTCTCCCACTCCCCCACTCTCACAGTCACCTTTATCAGTTTTCTGAGTGTCAAACTCAGG
The DNA here is from genome assembly GCF_050753365.1 of Geminocystis sp. CENA526. Taxonomy (NCBI): domain Bacteria; kingdom Bacillati; phylum Cyanobacteriota; class Cyanophyceae; order Chroococcales; family Geminocystaceae; genus Geminocystis; species Geminocystis sp. CENA526. The sequence goes on along the minus strand of NZ_JBLZFY010000018.1, from coordinate 30,495 downwards.
TATAATATTAAGGCACGATCGAAACCCATTTCCTGAAAATAAGTAACTTTGGTAACTAAAATGTCCAGAAAACCATCGAGAATTTTATCTTCAAATATAGTATTAAATAGCCAATATTGGAGATGTTTAAATAATCGAAAAACTTATTTATTTTTGTTAGGATTAACTTTAAGTTTAGGAGATATAAAGTTAATTGTCGCCACAATTCTTTTTACTGGAACTATGCTTGTTAGTTATCAGTCAAAATCGATTAACTGGAAGCGTTATTACCAGTATTTACATGATATTTTAAACTCAGGAAATAAACAACTAATTTTATCTGTTTTCAGTGCTGGAATGTTAGCTATTAGTAGTTATTTAGTCCTTAATATTTGGATAGAAATTGATAATAAATGGTTGGCTTTAGGTATTATTTGGCAAATTATATTTAGTTCGATCGGACTGGGATTTTTAGGCTGGAAAATAACACAAAAAAACTCTAAAAAATCAAAAAAAATAGCTCTAACCTTTTCTGAATTAATCCATGAATTAAATGCCAAGTCTCCATTACAAAGACTGTGGGCGATTAATCAGATTATAAAATTATGGGAAAATTATCAACTTACCGAAGAAGAAATCAGACAAGCTCAAGAATATTTTAGTATATTAAAACATTTGGAAACAGAAAATATTATCATTAATAAACTAGATAAAATTATCTTAAAAATGAATGATAAATCATTAAAACCTCTAAATTTCCCCGTTAGAATTAGTCAAAAGTTACCTCAGTTATGACAAAAAAATGCCAACTTAAGAGGATTCTTTATTGTACTGTTAAACCATAACTTTTAAAAATATTGGTAACTTTTTTAATTAACTCAGGGGAAGGAGCTTCAGTATCTTTTAATTGATAGTCATAACCTAAAGTTTCCCATTTATATTCCCCCATTTTATGAAAGGGTAAAACTTCGACTTTTTCCACATTTTTAAAAGGTGCAATAAACTCCGCTAATCCTCGTACATTGTGTTCTGGATCGGTTAAATTAGGTACTAAAACAAATCTAATCCAAGTGGGTTTATTTATTTGGGCTAAATAACGGGCAAAAATTAAAGTTGGCTCAAGGGAAACATTGGTTAATTTATGGTATATTTTTTCATCGAAAGATTTTATATCTAATAAGACTAAATCGGTATATTCTAAAACGGGTTTAGCACTGTTTAAATTTACATAACCAGAAGTGTCTAAAACTGTATGAATATTACGTTTTTTACATTCTTGAAAAATGGCTTTCACGAAGTCAGGTTGCATTAAGGGCTCTCCTCCTGTTACGGTGACACCTCCACCAGAATACTCAAAATAGGATTTATATTTCTCAATTTCGTTGACTAATTCTGCCACTGTAACGGTTTTTCCATCTTCAAAATGCCGACAGTCGGGGTTATGACAGTATAGGCATCTTAAAGGGCATCCTTGGGTAAATATCACAAAACGAATACCGGGTCCGTCCACTGTGCCACAACTTTCTACAGAGTGAATTAAGCCTGTTTGTACATCTATTTTTTTGGTGTTGTCAATACTGAGTGTCATTATATTTGATTTTGTAATGGAGAATTAGATGATAACCTAAATATAGCATTCCTATATGATTTGTAAGAATTTGCTCCCCCTTAGTTTAAACAAAAGGAAAACCTCTATCTTCCTTATTTTATAATGATATAGATAACGAGAATTGCTATAATTAATATCAATATTTGTTAAGAAATGTAAAGAAATATATGGCTGATCAATTAATTCGTGCCACCGCCGCCAACGGGGGAATTAGGGCTGTAGGAGTAATCACCACTAGAGCAGTGGAAGAAGCTAGACGAAGACATAGTTTATCTTATGTTGCCAGTGCGGCTTTGGGAAGGGCGATGTCGTCTGGGTTGTTATTGGCATCGAGCATGAAAAAGGAAGGCTCACGGGTTAACATCAATATTAAGGGCAATGGTCCTTTAGGTACAGTGTTTGTGGATGCAGGATTAGACGGCACTGTCAGAGGATATGTACAAAATCCCAAAGTGGAGTTACCTCCTAATGCTATTGGAAAATTAGATGTAGGGGGTGCTGTCGGTAATGACGGTTATTTGTATGTGATTCGAGATGTGGGTTATGGTTATCCTTACTCTAGTACTGTTGAATTAATATCAGGGGAAGTGGGGGAAGATATAGCCAATTACTTAGCAACTTCTGAGCAAACTCCTTCGGCGTTATTGGTAGGGGTTTTCGTGGGGAAAGACGGAGTAACGGCTTCGGGGGGCATTTTATTACAGGTATTACCTAAAGCGGCAGAAAATCCTACTTTAGTGGAAACTTTAGAGTCTCGTGTTAGTCAGTTAAAGGGTTTTACCCCTTTATTACAGCAGGGCAAAACTTTATCGGATATTTTTCGAGATTTGTTAGGGGATTTTGACTTGGAGATTTTCCCTGAAGTGCAGATGGTAAGATTTGATTGTGGTTGCTCGTTCGATCGAATTTTAGGGGCATTGAAAATGTTAGGGGCTGAGGAATTGGAGGATATGATTGTCAAAGATGGAGGTGCGGAGGCGACTTGTCATTTTTGCGGTGAAGTTTATCAAGCGAATGTGGAAGATTTGACTCAACTTATCGAAGATTTACAACAAGTTGGTATTTAGAGTCTGCCTCATAGTCTTTTGATGAAGTAATGAGTAATGAGTCAGAAAGGCAAAAGGCAAGAGACAACAAAGATTATTGGTTATTTCCATTAATGTATCATACTCAAAATAGAAGAACCAAATTTTTTTAACAAAGTTTGTAGCTTAGGGTTTAGCCTTAATATGTATGAGCTAAAGGGCAAACTACGAACTATTCAAAGATGTCTAATTGACTCATTATTTCCTCCTTATTTTCTTGTTTAGAAGGGGTTAATTTTTTGATATTTTTTCTTAACCCCATAGCAATTTTACTGTGTTTTTCGATTTGACTCATTACCTGTTTCGCACGGCTTATTACTACTTTTGGTAAACCTGCCAGTCTTCCTGCTTCGATACCATAGGATTTATCCGCACCTCCTGCTTTTACTTCATGGAGAAAGATAATATCATTCTCTAATTCTTTCACTGTCACTTGGTAGTTAGCAACGTTATCAAGAATAGACGCTAATTCGTTTAATTCGTGGTAGTGAGTAGCAAAAATTGTACGACATTGTATCTCGATCGACAAGTACTCCGCAACCGCCCAAGCGATAGATAAACCGTCAAAAGTTGCTGTACCTCGTCCAATCTCATCAAGCAATACTAACGATCGATCCGTAGCATGATTCAAGATGTTAGCTGTCTCATTCATCTCTACCATGAAGGTGGATTGCCCTGTACCGATGTCGTCCACTGCTCCTACACGGGTAAATATTCGATCGCAAATAGATAATTTAGCACTTTCGGCAGGAATAAAACTGCCTATTTGTGCCATTAATTGAATCAATCCTACTTGACGCAAATAGCAACTTTTGCCACTGGCGTTTGGACCTGTTAAAATGATTAAATCGGGCATTTTTTCTGAACCTAAAGTAGTAGAGTTAGGCACAAACATTCCAAATCCTAATAATTTCTCGACTACTGGATGTCTTCCATTTTTTATTTTAATAATTCGATCTTCGGTAATCTCTGGACGGTTATAATCTTGATAGACAGCTAATTCTGCTAATCCACTTAACACATCCATAGCCGCAATTGCCCGTGCAACTTTTCTAATTTCTTCGGTTTTTTTTGCTACTAAAGAGCGTAATTCTACAAAAATTTCATACTCAAATTTCGCTAAGTCATCTTTTGCATTTAAAATGCGATTTTCCTTTTCTTTTAACTCAGCAGTAATGTATCTTTCTTCGTTTAATAATGTTTGTTTTCTCTGATAATTTTCGGGGGCAAATTCGGCTTTCGATCGAGGCATACTGATATAATAACCGAAGGTTTTATTGTAACCCACCTTTAAATTAGTAATGCCCGTGCGTTGTCTTTCCGTCACCTCCAGATTCGCTAACCACTCCTTATCCCCCTCAATCAGTTTGCGCATTTCATCTAAATGTTGATTCACCCCTTCTCGAATAATTCCCCCTTCCTTAACGTGTTGGGGGGGAAACTCCACAATAGTATCTAACACATTCTTACCCAACTCCTCCAACTCAGGAGGCACATTTTGCAACGCCTGAAAATAGGGAGATTTGCCTTCCTTTGCTAACTCTGCTAAATAGGTTAATTTGCCCAAAGAATCCCCTAAATTGAGTAATTCCTTCGGATTTGCTGTACCTGCGCCCACTCTCCCCGTTATCCGCTCTAAATCGTAAATACTCTTAAATAATTGCCTAATTTCTTCCCTTAAAGGCAGATTTTCCATCAATTCGCTAATAGTATCTTGACGGGCAATAATTCCTTTCTTATTGATTAAAGGTTGCAATAACCAGCGTCTTAAAGCCCTTGCCCCCATAGCGGTACAAGTTCTATCCAAAGCCCACAATAAAGAGCCATGAAAGGTGTTATCTCGCACCGTACTTGTGATTTCAAGATTTCGCCGTGTGGTGCTATCTAAAACCAAATAATCGCTTAAATTATAAGTGCGAAGAAGTTGCAATGGCACTTGATTCGCTTTTTGAGTATCCTGTACATATTCTAACAATCCTCCTGCGGCACGAATGGCGAGGGGTAAATGCTCACAACCGACACCCTCTAAGGATTTTAGCTTAAATTCTAACAGTAATCTGGGCTTGGCTTCGTTGATGTCGAAGGCTTTTTGCGATCGAAATGAATAACAGAAGCAATCAGGAAGAAAGTCAGGAAGATTATCGGATTTTTGCCCCGGACGCAGTAAACTGTTAATATCAGGAGCATTGACAGGAAAAAGCACCTCCGCAGGTTGTAAACGCAGTAATTCAGTGGTTAAAGTGCTTAAATCTTGATTTTGAGTGGTGAAAAACTCTCCTGTAGAGATGTCTGCATAAGCTAAACCCCAATAATCTTTCGCTACTACCACCGAAGCGAGAAAATTGTTTTTCTTGGAGGGTAACATCTCATCATCAGTAATTGTACCGGGAGTTAATAGCTTAGTGATGGCACGTTTGACGATTCTTTTTTCTGCTGCCGCCGTTGCTGCATCTTCCACTTGATCACATATTACGATACTATAACCCTTTTCGACTAATTGTCGCGCATATCGATCGAGAGCATGATGAGGTACACCAGTCATGGCGATTCTACCGACATTTTGCCCTGCATCCTTGCTAGTGATAACTAATTCTAACTCTTGAGAAATGGTGACAGCATCCTGAAAAAAGCACTCAAAAAAGTCACCCACCCTGTAGAGTAACAGAGAATTAGGATATTGCTCTTTCACCTCCACATAGTGATGATACATGGGGGTTAAATCTTCCAGTTTGATAAGACGATAATCCTCATGGGGGGCGTTTCTGGTGGCTTTTTGGGTGACAATCTCGCTCATTATGACAAAATTTTGTTAAGACTTATATTTTTATTATGATCGAAAATGATAAGTTTATTCATAATGTGACCAAACTGATACAACTTTGATCAATTTATTTTGTTCATCAATAGTATAAACGAGACGATGTTTAATATTATCTGAGTTTGATATAAAATTATCGGTGAAAATGAGATTAGGGGACTATAAGACTAGACGAATAGGAGAGAATTGATTTAAAAATTATTAAAATTGATTTTTGCTCATTATTTACTAAATTCAATCTTCCACATTATCTAACACCTTCAAAAATTCAGCTTCTGACACCCAATCATCATCTAATTCGGCTTGTTTTATTGCTCCCACTAACCCTGAAATAGATTGTAAATAAACAGCTTCTTGTAAGCTATCCCAATCTTCAACTATTTCCATGATGATTTTAATAGAAAATGAATTGTATGTTTACGTTAAGAAAATTAACAAATAATTAGGGTTTGCTGAATAAATCAGAAGACTATTAAAATAAACGGTTTGGCATACTACATAAACTGAAAAGTGTTCAATTTTCACAATTTTTACTCAAAAACTGAGCATTTTTTACTAAATTTTATTCAAAACAACTTTGTAATTATATGTTGATACAAGTCCTCAAAACCTTGATTTTTGTCATTTATTCCCTTTTCCCTTTTCCCTTTTCCCAAATCCGCTCTTCCCTATCTTCATCAAAAGACTTTTTCAGCAACCCCTAATTAGGGTACAAAAACCTGTAAAGCATGGGGAATAACTTTAAATTTAGCGGGGGTGATAGTGGTTATTTCTCCATCTGTATTTATGTTGTAAGATTTTTTTGTATGGACTTCAATGGTTTTTCCTGCCATACTTTTTACCCAGTCTAATTGATGATGTCTTCCTTCGGGTAAATGCCAAATTAAAGGAAAAATTTGCCACCAGTGATTTAATTCTATACTATATAAATCCAATCTTTGATCGTCAATAGCGGCATCATTAGCTATCGCCATACCTCCCCCATAATATCTGCCATTCCCGATGGCAATTTGTACAGTTTTAACAGAAAAACTCTCACCATCAACTTTAATCTTAGCTCGAAAGGCACGAGTAGCACCAATAACTTGTAAAGCGGTAATGCCATAGGCAAAAATTCCCCAACGTCTCTTGATGCCTTTTGATAGCTTCTCCGTAATGTCCACACTTAACCCCATACTAGCCACATTAAAAAAATATTTCCCATTAACCCATCCTAGATCGATCGACTTCATTTTTCCAGCCCCAATCACATCACAGGCTTCTTTCATAGTTAAAGGAAGATTAAGGGTTCGTGCTAAATCATTCGCTGTGCCTAATGGTAAAATACCTAAAGGTAAATTAGTCTCCACTAAACTATCCACTACCGCATTCAGAGTACCATCTCCTCCTCCCACGATGACAAAATCTATCTGATTTTGATACTCTCTTACTACCATACCTAATTCTTGAGGATGTTTAACTGGTTTAATGATTAACTCCATGTCATGGGCATAGAAATATTCTACAGCTAAGGGTAAAGACTTTTCTCCTTTGCGAGAATGACGATTAATCAATAATAATGCTCTTTTACCCATTTCAACAATCCTCAATTACTGCTTAGGTTAATATCTAAAAATAAAATAACAAATTTAATTTAACCTCTAAATTATGACAGATGGTGAAAGAAATTGCTTCTGGGTGACAATAAAACAATCATAAATAATAGAGATTGCTTCGTTACCTCGCAATGACAGGAAAAATCTAATTTCTTCCTGATTATTCATTCTTCTGTAATGTCAAAAGTTTAAGACAATATTAAGATTATCCGTCATAATGAAAAAAAATGTTCTGATCAGTCATAATTAAGAAATAGACTTAATTTTAAACATCATTATTATTGCTTTTTACAGTTTTAATTATCTTATCTAGTTTTCAAGTTCGATCGACACTAATATTATTTATCATTATTTCTTATGATTCTATTTTGCTCTAATAATTTAACTGCAAATAGATGTTAACTTCAGTATTATCTTCCTTAATTTTTCCTGTCAAATAGCAATAATTTGCTGTCTATAGAAGTTGAATAAAACAATTAATTAATCTCAAGAAATGATTATGACTTTACAACTAAATTATTCTATTAACGTTCTCAAAGACGAAGTACGTCATTTGATTAAACAAGGATTACTCGATCGACAACAACCCATTTATACTATCTGTAACTTTATTCCTGCGAAAGAATGGCAAAAAGTAGAGTTAGAATTAGAGTTCAATGGTTACTTATTAAGAGATCATCTTATTGATTTAATTCAACCAGAAAAATGGGAAAATAACTAAATCAATTATTGCACAATTTAAGGGTAGAAGGGTTGAATATTATGCAACCCCTACTAAGTGAGAAAACATAATTTATTCCTAAATATTAACGGCGATTAATCCTAAATCTATATAGTTTTTAATCACTAATTTATGTTCTTTTAAAACAACACTAAAAGAATAAAAGTGTTTAATAGTATGATCGGGAATTTTTCCTGTTAATTCTAGTTTGAAAAAATTAACTCTACGATTAAATAAAGTTTTATTCTTACAAATTTTGACGATAACTTTCTCTTGTTTTTTTGAGGAGTAAATTACCTCCCCTCGTATAGAAAAATAATTAGGGGGTAAACTATGGTCATTTTCTGGTACAAAAATACCAACCACCTGTAAATGTAATCGATCGATCTCAGGTATAATATGGGGATAAACTACCCAATTTTGCACTTCATTTAAGTCCACATGATTTTTAATCGCACTAATAGCTTTCCCTAATATTACCGTCTCAAAATTAGCATTATCCACCGTTGTCATAATACCTTTAGTTAGGGTATTCTCCAATGGTTCATAAATACCTTGAATAACCCCAATCGCTCTATACTGTAAAGGATGTACGGGAATACCAATCGCCTTATCATCTAAATCATAATCACCACTAAACAAAATCGTTTATTGCCTTAAAGACAAAAGTTCCCGTATGCCCTACGGTACTTAGAGCCTTTTTCAAAATATTGATAGCAGCATTAATATCTCTATCACAAATGAATCCACAATGAGGACATATATGGGTTCTGACTGACAGAGATTTTTGTACTTGTTGACCACAATTAGAACAATCTTGGCTAGTATTACAAGGAGGTACAGCTACTGTTATTTTCCCATATTTATACCCAAAATATTCTAACCAACGTCTAAAGTTACTCCAAGCCGCATCACTAATACTTTTTGCTAAATGTCGATTTCTTACCATGTTCTTCACAGCTAAATCTTCGTAGGCGATCAAATCGCTTAAAGCAATCGATGCTCTATGCGAAGTTGTTGTAAATGAGAATCTGAGGTTCTTCCACTTTGGGTATGATGAATTATGTCTAAAAAAAGGTATCGGATAGCAGATATTAGGTTAAATTAAAACTGTTAATTTATGACAATTGCATTTTTAAAATAATCAAAGTTATAGGTGATTAAGTTTATATTAATTATTTTCTATTCATTTGGTATAACTACTGTATAAGTACTTATAAATATTTCTAACAACATGACGAAAAGAGCAATATTCATCAGGCATAGCTTTAGTTTGAGAAGAAATAACTTCAGGGCGAATATCAGGAATGGAAATCATCATTTGTCTGAGTAATTGCCGATGCCAGTCTGCTTGTGCTTGATCTGGTACTGAATTATCGATAATTTGAGTAATTTGTTTAAAAATTCTTTCGACTCCAGAGTAAAAACTATTTCGTCTAAACTTGATCTCGAACTGAGGTTACAATGGTTGAGAGAATTTATTAGCTAATCGCAAAATTTGTCCTGCTAACATCGCCGCCCCAAAACCGTTGTCAATATTCACAACACCAATACCCGTCGCACAGGAATTAAGCATGGTTAACAAAGCCGATAAACCTCCAAAACTAGCACCATAACCGATACTTGTCGGCACGGCAATCACTGGGCAACTGGCTAAACCAGCTACGACACTAGGTAAAGCTCCTTCCATTCCTGCCACCACAATTAAGACATCCGCTTCGGCAATTAAATGACTATGACTGAGGAGACGATGGATTCCTGCTACCCCTACATCCCATAATCTTACCACTTCAAAGCCACATAATTGAGCCGTTATGGCGGATTCTTCCGCTACGGGTAAGTCGGCTGTACCCGCCGTCACGATCGAGATTTTCCCCCGATATTTAACGGGATTTTGCCCAATAGCACCGATTTTTGCCATAGGATAGTACCTTAAATCTGGTACATAAGTTTGTAAGATTTCAGCAATATCAGGTTCAAGACGAGTAGCCATGACAACGGGGGATTTTTGGTGCATGACTTCCATAATTTGGATCATTTGTTCTGTTGTTTTGCCTTGACTCCAAATTACTTCGGGAAATCCCGTGCGTAGTTGTCGATGATGATCTATTTTAGCAAAATCTCCGATAGGTTCAAAGCTCAAATACTTTAATTTTTCTGCCCCTTCTTCGGGAGATAATTTCCCCTGGGCAATAGCTGACAATATTGTTTCTAACGAGTTTCGATCGACCATAATTGTATAATGGAGACGGTAAGTTTAAGCAATATTTTTCATCAAAGTTGCCATTTCGATCGCATTCATCGCATAACCCCAACCATGATTACTCTTAATACCTGCTCTTTCTAAGGCTTGTTGCATCGTATCAGTGGTTAAGATACCAAATACGATGGGGACTCCTGTTTGTAGTGCTACCGATGCGATCCCTTTTGCCGTCTCATTACAAACATAATCGAAATGGGGAGTATCACCCTTAATGACTGCACCTAAGCAAATAATGGCATCATAACGAGCCGTTAAAGCCAATTTACGAGCTACTAATGGAACTTCAAAACTACCCGGTACCCACGCATAATCGACTTGACTACCTTCGGGGTTAATATCAATACCGTGTCTTTTTAAACAATCTTGACAACCTGCTAAAAGTTTATTGGTAATTAAATCATTGAAACGTCCAATAACTAAAGCGAAACGAAGACTAGATATATCTTGATTAAAATTTCCTTCAAAAACTGTCATGGATTCTGGTAAATATGGGATATGCTAATAATTTGGTGAGCAAAAATACTTATTCTTTATTTTGAACTTTTGCCCACCCCTACAAATCTCTTTAGAGAGTATTAATATTTGTTTACAAAAGTTTTTTAAACTACGAAAAAGTTTAATACTGCTACGGCTACTACTAAAATAAGCCATAAACCAGAACCTAAATACAGTAAAGATTTAGACTGTTCCCAATTTTGGGGTGAAGCATAGGCAACGGGTACATATACAATCATCACAAAAGAGAAAAACACTAAGGCAGTTAACAGTAATTGGAACAATATCGACATTTTTTTTAATCTCCTGAAAAATATATTGTTTTATTAATCAAACTTTCTTAGATTAGTTTAGGATAATTTGTGCCTTTGTGGTTAACTAATTGACATTAATCCTTATTTTCCTGTCCTAGTTTTATTTATAATCTCCATGAGTAATCAAAACGATAACCTCAAGATTGTCGATCGTGTTGATCAATAACTATAATTGAGTCAATAAAAGTTAAAAGACGATTATGGCTACAGTTATTAATGTTGAACCTCTGATAAAGCTAACCAGTGAAGCATTTTATCAATTATGTCTGACTAACCCTGATATACCAATGGAAAAAAGTCCTCAAGGAGATTTAATTATTATGCCACCCGTAGGCGGAGAAAGTGGAAATCGAGAAGCTAATTTAATTGCTGATTTGGCTATCTGGAATCGTAAATCTAAACTAGGACAGGTTTTTAGTTCATCAACTATCTTTAAATTACCTCAAGGTGGCGATCGATCTCCAGATGTTGCTTGGGTATCACAGGAAAAATGGGACAGTTTAACCTTAGAAGAAAAAAAGAAATTTCCTCCCCTTTGCCCTGATTTTGTCATCGAATTAAGATCAGAAAGTGATAGACTTAAACCATTACAAGAAAAGATGAAAGAATATTTGAATAGTGGCTTGAGGCTAGGTTGGTTAATCAATCCCCAAGATGGGGAAGTCGAAATATATCGTGCTGAAAAACCTGTGGAAGTATTAAAAATGCCTTGTGTTTTATTAGGTGAAGATGTGTTACCTGATTTTGACTTAGAAATGGATATTAACGGTTAGGGCAACCAGTTTTCATCTAAAATTTTTGCTAAGGATTCGATCGAACGTAATTTTTAACCTATAATTTCATCGTTAACAACTTGAATTAAAAATGTTTCTAATGCTTGAATACAATCTAAATCATAGAATAACTTATATTTATTAACCTTCATTTTATCAATTATTTCCTGTCGCCACTGCTCATTATTTCCTAGTTTTATCGCCGTCTCTATATACTCTTTTTCTGAATAAGTAATAGTATCTTCCACCTCAATCATTTTTAAAATTCCATAGGAATGTCGCCCCCTCATAAACTCTCCCGGACAAGTGACAATAGGTAAATTATAACTAACCGCTAATCTACAAGTATTATCTGCTGACCAAGTAAAAGTGTCTAGAAAAATATCCCCAATTAAATGTAAACTCATAAATTCTTCCTCATTTAAACGAGGTAAAATAACACAATAATCTTGATAATTTAGCTTATATTTAGCAAAGGCTTTTCTTAATCTTTTTCTAAATAAATAATTGACATATTTACTAATAGGAAATTCAATAAAAATAAATTTTGCCATGGAAACTTTTTGAGCAATCTCAGGATAAATATAGTCAAATTGAGGTAAATATTTGAATAAAGATTGAGTAGATAAATAAAGAATCGAGTTATTATCAAAACCAAATTCTTCTCTTGTTTTAGGTGTTTTCGGTACACCTATTTCCTCTAAATAAAGACCAATTTTTGGTAATAAAAATAATTTTTCTGTATAATAATCTTGACTATTTTTCGTTTCCATTAATTCCCTAGATATATAATAGTCGATCGTCGATAAACCCGAAGTAATTGGATGTCCTAAAGTTACACACTGAATAGATGCAAGTCGTAAACTAGCTAAAATAGTAGTAATAGGTTTCATGCCTATATCTGTATAGATTAAAACATCTAATTCATCCTTAATAACTGTTTCTATATTTGTTGTTAAATCTGATGTACAAAAATAAAAATTGTCACTATATTTGATAAAATCTTCAGTTATATTGTCTTTTAAATTTTCTAAGTAATAGCAGTTAATAATAAATCTATTTTTATCTAGTAATTTTACCCAACCTAATGCCCAATTAGCTCCATTATGATCTCTAAAATGACAAGAAATAATTCCTAATTTTATTTTAATCTCTTTTGTTTGATAAGAATTTAAATGATTAATTTGAGAGTAATTGATATTAACTATTTTTTGCACTAATTGACTATATAATTTTTGTATATTTAGATCATTTTTACCTTGATATTGGAGATAAAAATTAGTACTTAAATTAATAGCCATCAAAGCATTTTTTCTTTCTATATCATTACTTAAAGATAAATTTTTAGATAGATTTTCTAAATGCTCAATAAATCTATGTCGATAAGATTCTATTTCTGTTTCTGTTTCATAAAGTATCGGTAATATTTTTGCATTTTCTAATTGATAAATTATATTATTAGGATTTAATTCTAATCCTTTTTCAGCAAATTCGATCGACTCTTTTACCCTGCCATTATTTTTGAGAAATTGAAACATTGCTAAATATAAATTCTGCTCATGAGGAAATTTTTTAATACCCTGTTTTAAGGTTAAAAATAATTCTTCAAAACGATATTGTTGAGCTAAAAATCGAGCATATTCTAAATAAAGATTATGATTTGGATATTCTGCCTCAATTAAATATTTAAAAATAATTTCAGCTTCGTTGTCATTACCTAGATATAAAGTTATATCTAATAAATATTTATAATTAACTAAGTTTTCTTCTTCTAAATTAATTAACTGCTCATAGCATAATTTTGCTTCTTGATAACACTTTAATTGCATTAAATTATGAGCTAATTTTTGCAGAATATTAATTAATTTTTGCGTATCTCGATCGAGATTTTCACCTTCCCATAATACTGACATCCAGATAGATTGAGCCATATCTATTTGATTATTTAATAAATAGGCAATACCTAAATACCAATAATTATTTATCTCACTATTATCGTTAATAATTAATTTTTCGTAAATATTAATAAATTGATTGATTTTTCCTTCTTTATAAAATTTAATAACTAGAGAATCTATCATATTATCCATATTTTTTATGTTTATTTTTGTCTAAAATTAGTTCTTAGGGTTCGATCGAACCTAATTTTTAACCTATAATTTCATGGTTAACAACTTGGATTATCAATTATAACTATACTATAATGATTGTTAGGAAAAATTATGATTTATTTATCAATACCCTGAGAATTAAAGGCATAAATAAGGTAACGAGGAGTATAATTAATAACTATGATTGATATTTATTAATATCGATGAGACTTTTATACAAATAAATTCTCTTTTATGAATACAAAAAAAGAAAAAATTTTTATCACGGGAGCAACGGGTTTTGTCGGGGCAAATATCGCTCGATCGTTATTAAAAGAAAATTATCAAGTAAAGGCTTTAGTTAGAAAAAATAGTAACTTAGCTAATGTTAAAAACTTAGATATTGAGTTAGTAGAAGGTAGTTTAAATGATGAAAATTTAGCTCAAAAAATGCTAGATTGTGATTATTTATTTCATGTCGCCGCTCACTATTCTTTATGGTCAAAAGACAAAGATTTATTATATCAAAATAATGTTTTAGGCACAAGAAATATTTTACAATGTGCGAAAAAAGCAGGAATCAAACGCACAGTTTATACAAGCTCTGTGGCGGCGATCGGACTGAGAAAAGATGCTATATTAACTGATGAAAATTATCAATCTCCAGTGGAAAAATTGATAGGTAACTATAAAAAATCCAAATATTATGCTGAACAAGAAGCTCATTTAGCGGTAAAAAATGGTCAAGATATAGTTATAGTTAATCCTAGCACTCCCATAGGAGAATATGACATTAAACCAACTCCTACGGGGGAAATAATTGTTAGATTTCTTACGGATAATATGCCCGGTTTTGTCAATACTGGTTTGAATTTTATCGATGTTCAAGACGTAGCAAAAGGACATATTTTAGCTTTACAAAAAGGAAAAACAGGTGAACGTTATATCTTAGGAAATCAAAATTTAACTTTATCTCAATTCCTCGAAAAATTGGCAATTATTACTAATAAAAAACCTCCGCAAATTGAATTTCCTCTCTGGCTTCCTTTAAGCGTTGCTTTCATGGATGAATATGTATTAAGCAAATTCGGTAAAACCCCTTCTATTGCTTTAGAGGGGGTGAAAATGTCTGGACAATTTATGTACTATGATTCTAGTAAAGCTGTTCGAGAATTGGGTTTACCTCAAACTAACATCGATGAAGCGATCGATCGATCGGTAAAATGGTTTCAATGTAATCAAGTAAAATAAAACAAATTTTTTTTTCATCATCCCCATAACATGAGATAATAGGGGAATTATTTACATACTGGAATCATAAATTATGAGAAAAGTAAACGCTATCATTCTCAGTTTTTCTTTTTCCTTATTACTGTTATTTACTATGGGGATTAACTCCGCTTTTGCCACTGGAGTTTATGATTTACCTGTAATTAATGCAGGAGAAGATATTTGGATTGTGGATAACGCCGAAGCCATCAGCAAAACCACAGAAAGCACTTTAGACAATGAATTAGAAGATTTAGCTCTTACCACAGGAAATGAGGTGCGCATAGTCGTTATCAATCGTCTCGATTATGGTGAAACCATCGACACTTTTACCGATGAATTGTTCTCTCAATGGTATCCTACCCCCCAAGAGCAACAAAATCAAACTTTATTCGTCTTAGATACTCTAACCAATCGTACCGCCCTTCGCACCCAAGTAACTTCCCTTTTAACCCCTGAAATTACTGACAGTGTATTGAAGGAAACTGTAACTGTACCTTTGAAAAATTTACAATACAATCAGGCTTTAATAGATATGAGCGATCGAGTTGTCGCCGTTTTGTCTGGTCAAGAAGACCCAGGTCCTCCTCAAGTGAAAGAAATCAACATTGAGGGTACATTTGCCACCGCCGAAGAAACGGACGATCGAAATGCTACTATCTGGATGGTTGTACTGTTAGGATTAGCTACCTTAATTCCTATGGTGACATATTTCTGGTATGTAGGCTTTCCGGGTAATTAGGGTACAATAAAAATATGAAAGCATCGTATTTCATAACTATCAATTTAATATAAACCGATAATAAGAAAAATTATGCTCACAGATCCCTTTGTTATTCGATACTATCAAAAACTAACTGATGGAATGGTGGATTTATGGCATAGAGGTAGTCGCTATGAAGAGTTAAGAATATACATGGAAGGGTATCTCGCTTGTCTGCGTCTAACTAATGTCATTGAAGGTTATCAAATCCATCGTTTAGAAGAGGAGGCTTTTCGTTTTCTACGAGACCCTTCTAATTTTGAACTAGCTATGCCCCAATTGCAACGAGAACATGATTACTATTAAACCAAGATAAGCTAGTTTGTGCAACGATTTGTACTGAAATAAAAATCTAGGTAATATTTCATAATCCGCCAAGAAATAAATTTCATGGCTAATAGCACAAGTCAGCTAAAGCGACTAATTTTAATGTAAAACAACGTATTGCTAAAATATTTTAATTAAAAACAATGTTTATGAAATCACTTTAGTAGATTTTTGCTATTAGCTTCGTCAATTTATTGCGAAGCGAGTAATATTAACCTTGTCGGATTGCTAGGCAGTCATTACACAAAATCAATTTTTTGTCAAGTTTTATGTTAAGATTTATTTCGCCAACAGGATCATTTATTGCGAAGCGAGTCGTTGCACAAAACCAATTTTTTTGTCAAGTTTTATATTAAGATTTGTTTCGCCAACAAGATCATAAAAACTTAAATTATTTATGCAATTATCAGAGAGAATAAAACCCTTAGCAAAAAATGTTTTTGCTGATATGGATAAGGCGAAAACTGAGGCTATTTTACTAGGAAAAACTATTATAGATTTATCGTTAGGTTCATCAGATTTACCAACTCCTTCACATATTATCAGTTCGATCGAGCAATCTTTAAATAATCCAGAAAATCATGGTTATTTATTGCATGGTGGCACGGCAGAATTTAGGAAAGTTGTCGCTAATTGGTATGAAAAAAGATTCGGTGTTTTTGTCGATTGGCAAACAGAAATTTTACCTTTAATTGGTTGCCAAGAAGGTACTGCTCATTTACCTTTAGCTATTCTTAATTCAGGAGATTACGCATTATTACTTGATCCGGGGTATCCTTCCCATGCAGGAGGAATTTATCTAGCTGGAGGACAAATTTATACTTTAGCTTTATTAGCTGAAAATAATTTTTTACCTCAATTTAATGATATTCCTCAAGAGATTTTAAACAAGGCGAAAATGATGGTTTTAAATTACCCTCATAACCCCACCAGTGCCACTGCTTCTTTAGATTTTTTTGAGTCTGCCGTTCAATTTTGTAAAAGTAATAATATCGTTTTAGTCCATGATTTCCCCTATATGGATATAGTTTTTGACGAAAATAAGCCCCCTTCGGTTTTACAAGTTGATACTAAAAAAGAGGTTTCGATCGAATTTTTTACCTTTTCAAAATCTTATAATATGGGCGGTTTTAGAATTGGTTTTGCTATTGGTAATCCTCAATTAATTACTGGTTTAAAACAAATTAAATCTGTAGTTGATTTTAACCAATATAAAGGGATTTTAAATGGTGCAATTACTGCGTTAACATCCTCTCAAGAATGTGTGGAAAAAACAGTGAAAACCTATCAAGAAAGGAGAGATTTTTTAATCAAAGCATTACATAATATTGGTTGGGATGTACCGACACCTTCAGCAACTTTATATGTTTGGGCAAAACTACCGAAAGCATGGGAACAAGATTCGATCGATTTTTGTGTAGAATTAGTCAAAAAAACAGGTGTGGCTTTATCTCCCGGTGCAGGTTTTGGCAATAATGGAGAAGGGTATGTAAGATTTGCTTTAGTAAAACCGCCCGAAATTTTACAAGAAGCTGTCGAAAAAATAGCTATATTTATGAATAAAAAATAGACGATAATGAGCAATACTAACAGATAATACCATAAAAAAGATAAGCCCTAAATTTTTCCCTTCATGGAACAATCAAGAGATATAATAATTAATGATATTTTACTGGTTATTGAATTAGTAAAAACTCAAATTATTTGGAAACATCAAAAGGCAGAAATTCATCTAAAAAAAAGAATTGCTCGTAAACATTTACCTCCTAACTGTACGATAGATGGATATGAGTTCATAATATTAAGTGTCATTAATAAATCAGACGCACAATTATATCTCTATCAATACAATAATTCTATATATCCTACTATTGTGGCTATGTACAAAGATTATCTTTGGTTAGTGATGTTTAATATGGAAGGGATTATGGAAACTGCATTTCCCCCAGATAATCCAACATCTTGCCTAAGTCAATTATCGTTCAAATATCTTGGAGTATTAAAGGAGTTAAAATCATGAAAGAAGAATTATTACAAAGTTATCAAATTAATGTCAAATATCCTGACGTTAGTGGATTTGAACATTTAGAAACTTTACAAATTAGAGATCAATTAGCCTTAATAGAAATAGAATTAAGTGAGGATCAAAAAAAACAATTATCTTTAGCTGATCAATTACTAATAAAAAATTCTCAAAAATTTTATGCTGAATTATCAACTTTAATCGATTTAAAAAAGAAAAGAGAATCAGAAAATATCTCCCCAACTTCTTGGTGGTGGTATGTTGATGTTTTAGCTAATTTACCCTTATTATTTCCTGCTTCTGAATCTGTTATTCATTAAATTACTTTGAGTAGATTTTCTAGCTTAAAACATTTTAAAATTATGGAGATGATATTTATTTTTAATGTTATGTAATTCATGTTTAGGAGTAATGCCATTAGACAGTACCCAATGAATTGATTCCACTGGTTTTTTATGTCCTGCAATGACATCATGGATAATAGCTATTTTCCTTTCTACTTCAAATAACTTATGGGAAAAAACAAAGTCTATGCCCCATCCACTAAGACTTTCATAAAAAAATTCTTTGCTTTTTAAGTAACCATAATTAGAAAAAAAGGCATCATTACTTCAACAAAATTGGACTCTTTGATCAGATAACCCGTTTTGTGGAATAAATGGGGAAAATTAACGTAACTATCAAGGGATAAACTAGGTTGAAATAAATCTAAATTAAAAATTTCAGCAATAAATAGCATTTTATTAATGTCACTAATAGAAAGTAAAACATCGTGATCAATAAAACCATAATAAGAAAAAGTATTAGGTAATTTTTCTGATAAAATTTGCATTATTTCACCTTTTCCTTGTGTTTTTTGGGAAAAATAATAAGTTATAGGATAGGGTAAGTTAGGAAAGTAATTTTCTCCTGTAAAATCAAAAAGACAAATATTAAATTTAGGAACAGTATCAAAATAAATAGGTAGCGGTTGATTCGGTCTAATATTAATCGTAATTAGAGCCGAAAATTGTGATGAAGATTCTTTATAAGTTAATTGACAAAGTTGATTACGGGTTTTTTCTAAGAGTTTCTGAAATTCAATAATATCAGGTTTTTCTCTTAATACGATACGACAAATTTTTTCAACTTCACGATAGTTTCCTTGTTTAAAATTATCAATTGCTTGTTGATAAAAAGTCTTTACAGATTTTCCTCTCATATATATATATTATCTTAAAATTAATGTAATTATTTTTTACTTAAAAAACGATCGATTTTCTATCTTAATTAACATATTTGAGGAGTATTTTTATTAAAATAGTCTTGAATTTGTCGATCGTGATCATGAGCTAAATTACCTAAAGGAAGACTCTCTTTTGAGAAGGCTTTTACCTCTAAAATTTCCCTCGTATCTTCAACTTTCATTTCTCCTGTGACTTGGGTTTCTATTAGTATAGAGATAGAGTGAAGACGGGGATCTCGATCGAACGCCGAATATACCCCCACTAAACGCCCCATTTTTACTAATTCTAATCCCGTTTCTTCTTTTAATTCCCGATCGATCGTACTGGGTATGTCTTCTCCCCAATCCACCATACCACCGGGTAAACTCCATTGTTTTGTATCACGGCGATAAACTAAAACAATATCACCATTAGGCAACACAGGTACAAGAGTTACCCCTAGTACGGGATGACGAAAGATGATTTTTAAAACGGCGTAAATAAATTGCCAATGACGCTTCATCAGTGTATAGTAAATAAACTACAATGTATAGTGAAGAGTGTATAGTTTTTAACCAATAATTTAGAGTTCAATTTATTGAACATGATTTTGTTAGACGTGTAATTCATTACACGTTGATTCATTGATTTATCTCCTATAACTACTTCTTCATTCTTCATTCTTCATTCTTCATTCTTCATTCTTGATTAGTCTTCGGCGAAAATATAACGATATAATTCGCTAGGATCGGGTTCGGGACTGGCTTCCGCAAATTCTACCGCTTCGTCAATGGTTTTTTGTACTTTTTTGTCAATAGCATCTAATTCAGCTTGAGTGACAATGTTATTTTTAGTTAAATAATTGGCAAATTTAATGATCGGGTCTCTAGCATTCCAAAATTCTTTCTCTTGGGGATCTCTTAATTCGTCTGGATCAGCTAAAGAATGCCCACGAAAACGATAGGTTAACGCTTCAATTAAAGTGGGACCTTCTCCAGCTCTAGCACGTTCGATCGCTCTTTGTGCCACATCTCGCACAGCTAATAAATCCATACCGTCCACTTCATAGCCTTCCATGTTAAATACACTAGCTTTTTTATAGATTTCAGGTTGAGAAGTAGCTCGATCGTGTGCCATGCCGATCGCCCATTTATTGTTTTCTACTACATAGATAATGGGTAATTTCCATAATGCCGCCATGTTAAGACATTCAAAAAATTGACCATTATTACTTGCACCATCACCAAAAAAGCATACGGTAACTTGATCAAAATCCTTGTCACCCATTGCTAAACGGCGATACATACTTTGATAAGCTGTACCCGTTGCCACGGGGATACCCTCTGCTACGAAGGCATAACCGCCTAATAATTTATGTTCTGCGGAAAACATGTGCATTGAACCACCACGTCCTTTACTACATCCTGTCGCTTTTCCGAATAGTTCCGCCATAACTTCTTTAGCCGGTACTCCACTACTTAAAGCGTGAACGTGATCTCGATAGGTACTGCAAACATAGTCATAATCAGGTTTTAAGGATTTTATAATACCACTGGATACGGCTTCTTGTCCGTTGTAAAGGTGAACAAAACCAAACATTCTACCACGATAATACATTTCAGCGCATTTATCTTCAAATAAGCGCCCTAAAACCATGTCTTCGTAATAAATTAAACTTTCTTCTTTAGTGATTTTAACTTTGGAGTTATCAAATTTAGGGAGAGTTCTTTCTTTTGTTGCCATAGTATTTTATTTTAGTTATCTCTAATTTATTATTAGCGATCGATGAACAATTAACAATCTATCGATGTGGAATTTTGCCTTAATCTAAAAAATCTGTGAGAATTTCGTCGGGTTCGTCTTCGATTTCTTCCTGTATCATGATAGTTCGATCGATTCGATCAAAAGGACGAGATATAACTTGAGTTTGCAAACTAGCAATCAATTTTTCCATAATCTCAAAGCGATATTTAAGGTTATCAAGATCATAATCTTTGGTTTCTAAAACAGTTAATCTTTTAGTTAAATCTTGATGTTGTTGTTCCATTCGATCGAGCCGACTATTGTATAAATTATCCCCTAAATATTGACCAATAATATCAGTAATAACTTGTGATAAAGAGAGGTTTTTTGATTGCGCTAAATGTTCAATTTTTTCTAACCATTCGATCGGTAAATCTAAGGTAATATTTAAAGGCTTATTCATAATAATTTGCTATACTGAAACTAGATATGTGTTTTACTATAGCCTGAGTTCGGTTTTACTCAACTATACTTTCAAAAAAAATTGCTACATTATAGATATTAGATTAATTGTTGTAAACAAACATTAAGAGAGAAAAGTCATGAATAATAGAACCAATCAAAACAATAGATTTTTTAACCCTGCTGACGAAGAAAATAGTTTTTTAGAATATTTACAATCATTAACCCCTGAAACCATCAGTCAACTTTCTAAACCTCAATCTCAAGAAGTGTTTCAGGTGATGGAACGGAATATAATGGGAATGTTAGGCAGTTTACCCTCAGAACACTTTGGGGTTATGGTTAGTACCAATCGAGAAAATCTAGGTCGTTTATTGGCTTCTGCGATGATGAGTGGTTATTTTCTCAGAAATGCCGAACAAAGAATGGATTTTGAAAAGGCTTTATCTATTGCGGATCATAGAGAAGGTCCCGATCAATCCTAAAGGATAGGAAAAAATCGGGACAGAGTAATAAGTAATAAGTAATAAGTAACTATTTATTATCTATTATTTGTTCTGCTTTGTCAAGGTGTCCCAATGTTTTTTTGTCATCAAGGCAAAATTTTTAATTAAAAATAAGTACTAAAGCAAAATAGATTGTATATTTTTAAATTATAGGAAATAACCCATAATCTTTGTTGCCTCTGCCCCGATGCCTCTTGCCTTTTGCCTTTCACAAAGTAAACATACAATTAATTTGCCCATCTACTTAATGTTTCGTTTAGCTACTGACAATAATGACGTAGAGATTTTAAGACAAATCTTTCGTTTGAGTATCCAAAAATTAGCGCCTAGTTTATATTCCCATGAACAAGTGATCGCTTGGTCTGATTTTGCTAATAATATTATTAAGTTTCAGGATTATATTTTAGGTGCTGATACTTATGTATTAGAAAATTCTCAACAAATTATCGGCTTCTGTGGTTTTCATTACGATGGACATATTGCCTCATTTTATGTTCATCCTGATTTTACTCGTCAGGGTTACGGTACGAAGTTATTAAATTATGTTTTAGACAAGGCAATCCAAAAGGGAATCAAAAGATTTTATGCGGAGGCAAGTTTTTTTTCCCAACCTGTTTTTTCTCGCTGTGGTTTTGATATTGTGGAAATAGAAACCGTTAAATATGGAGAAGTTCCGTTCGATCGATATAAAATGGAGAAAGTAATTAGGAATTAACAATTAACAATTAACAATTAACAATTAAAAAATGTTTACCCAATACCTAACCTTTAATTGCGTCATTGCGAGGCACGAAGCAATCTGAATCAATCTCAAGCAACCCTAATTTTCAATTTGTCATGTTTCATTCCCCTTCTCCATTATTGTAAAATTTATGAGTGAAAGTAGTTTTAAAGCATTTACGAAAGAGTTAAAAACCCAATTTTCGATTATTGGTACTTTTATCGCTATTTTTTGGATTGTCGAAATTCTTGATCAATTTTTATTTAATGCCCGTTTAGATTATTTTGGTATCATACCTCGCAATATAACTGGTTTAAGAGGTATCATTCTCGCTCCTTTTCTTCATGGTGATTTTCCTCACCTTATCGCTAATACCCTCCCCTTTGCTATATTGGGATGGTTCGTAATGTTGCAAGATACGAAAGACTTTTTTACCGTTACCCTTTACTCGATGTTTTTCAGTGGTGTGGGAGTTTGGTTATTTGCCCAACCTAATTCTATTACCGTTGGCGCTAGTGGTGTAGTTTTTGGTTATTTAGGTTTTTTATTATTACGGGGTTATTTTCAAAAAAATGCACCCTCGATCGCGCTATCTTTAATCGTAGTGTTTCTCTATGGTGGGATGATTTGGGGAGTATTGCCTTCTAGTCCTCATGTATCATGGTTAGGACATTTATTTGGTTTTATTGGTGGCATTGTCGCCGCTAAGGCAATTTCTAAAAGTTAATAAATTGTTTGTAGAAAAAGATGGTAAATTAATAGGAATTGCAGATTTGTAAAAGTTCATGGAGATTGCTTCGTGCCTCGCAATGACAATACGAGAATAGAGAAAATATAAAATTTGGAATTAATAACTATTCACTATTCACTATCAACTACTCACTATTCACTCTCAACTATTCACTAACTCGTGTTTACAGGTTTAATTCAAGGAATGGGTAATATCAAGGCTTTAGGGAATGACTTATTTGCCATTGATATTGATAAAAATACCCAAAATATCATAAGTACAGATTTAGCCATCGGGGATAGTGTCGCCGTTGATGGTATCTGTTTGACGGTGGAAAAAATCACTGCTGATGGTTTTACTGCCACTGCTTCTCCTGAAACTCTACAACGCACTACTTTAAAAGAAAGTACCAAGAAAAATAAAAAGGTCAATTTAGAGACTTCTTTACGGGTAGGGAGTAAAATAGGAGGACATTTTGTTAGTGGTCATGTGGATGGTGTTGGTTGTTTATTAGAATCGGTGAATAGTCAAAAAGCGTGGGAAATGACGTTTACTTCTCCTGCTCACCTCGAAAGTCAATGGTATGATTATATTTCACCCTATATCGTTTCTAAAGCCAGTATTGCGGTTAATGGTATTAGTTTAACTATTGCTGATTGCGATCGAGATGGTAAATGGTTTACAGTGGCGGTAATACCCCATACCTATCAAGAAACAAATTTATCTTTATTACGATCGGGGGATGAAGTTAATTTAGAAAGTGATATACTGGGAAAATATGTCGATCGATTGATTAGTCATCGTTTAGGAAATAAAGCGACTCCACAGGATATAACCCTTGATTTTCTGTTACAACATGGCTATTAAAAATGATAAAAAAACCTTATTGTACTGTTTTAATTATTCCCACTGGTATTGGGGCATCCATAGGCGGTTATGCTGGAGATGCTTTACCTGTAGCTCGATCGATGTCTCAAGTGTGTGATCGAGTTATCACCCATCCCAACGTAATGAATGGGGCAAGTTTATATTGGCAATGTGAAAATATCGACTATGTAGAGGGTTATGGTTTAGATAAATTTGCTTCGGGAGAGTGGGGTTTAGAGTCGGTGCGCCAAAACAAAATCGGCTTAATACTAGATAAGGGTATCGAAACAGAATTGAGATATAGACATCTGCAAGTAGCTGATGGAGTGAGGGCGACTTTAGGCATTAATGTTCAAGACTATATTATCACCGATCGAGCCTTAAACGTGGAATTGAGAACCGCAGAAAGTGGAGCGAGTTGGGGTACAATTGGACACCCTGACAGTTTACTACGAGCGGGAGAAAAATTAATCCAAGAAGGGAAGGTAAATGCTTTAGCGGTGGTGGCTAGATTTCCCGATGATACCGATAGCCAAGCCTTAGAGAATTATCGTCATGGTAAGGGTGTCGATGTGTTAGCAGGTGCAGAAGCAGTTATTTCTCATCTGTTGGTGAGAGAGTTTCACATACCCTGCGCCCACGCTCCAGCTTTATCCCCTTTACCCTTAGATATTAATATATCACCTCGATCGAGTGCCGAAGAATTAGGATATACATTTTTATCCTGTGTATTAGTGGGATTAAGCAAAGCGCCCCAATTTACTTTACAACGTCATCACCATAGCCTTTGGGCGGAAGATATTAATAGTGTAGTCATTCCTGCTAGTGCCTGTGGAGGTAGTGCTATCTTAAGTTTTAGTGGGTTAAATACCACCATTATCGCCGTTGAAGATAATGAAACGGTGTTAGATATATCCCCCGAAGTGTTGGGGATAAAAGCTATTAGGGTAAAATCCTATCTTGAAGCATTAGGCTTAATTGTACTCGATCGATCGGGCATCCGTCTTGATGCGTTAAATAATGGCGAAAGGCGAATGAGGCAATGGGAAAATTAAGAATTAAGAATTAACAATTAACAATTATCCACTATTCACTATTCACTATTCATGGACATTTTAAGAGGATTAAACGTTTATTTAATTGGTATGATGGGTTCAGGTAAAACTACCGTAGGAGAATTATTGGCTCAAAAGTTACGTTATCGTTTTTTAGACACCGATGCCATTATTGAAACCTTGAGTCATAAAACCATTAGTCAAATTTTTGCAGAGGAAGGGGAAGCTAGTTTTCGTCAATTAGAAAGTGATGTTTTAAAGGAGGTTTCTGCTTATACTCGCACGGTTATAGCTACGGGAGGAGGTATTATTCTTTGTCAAGACAACTGGAGTCATTTGCGGGATGGTATGGTTATTTGGTTAGATGTGCCGGTGGAGGTTTTAACTCAAAGACTCGCAGACGATAACACCCGCCCATTGTTACAAGAAGAAGATTTAACGGCTAAATTAACTGATTTAAGACATCAGAGAGAGTCTTTATATCAACAGGCTGATATTACCATTACTATAGTCGATCGAGATACCCCAGAGGACATTGTGAATAAGATACTGACAGAAATTCCACACCATGTGAAACCCGAATTTAATCCTGAGATGAATTAGTTAGTCAAGATTTGTTTAAAAAAATCCATCAACAAGGCGTTTAAAAGGATTTGAGTAACGGTATTAGATTAGCAAAGGCTTTTCCTCGATGACTTAGTTTTTCTTTCAATTCGGAAGGCATTTGTGCAAAGGTTTGGTTAACTTCGGGAACAAAAAAAATGGGATCGTAGCCAAAACCGTTGTCTCCTCTGGTTTCCGTCAAAATTTCCCCTTCACAAATTCCCTCTGTTTGAATCACTATTTCCCCTTCTGGATTGGCAATGGCGATGGCACAGACAAATTGAGCCGATCGATCTACACTATATTTTAATTCAGTTAGTAACCTATTGATTCGATCGAAATCCGTTTTACCATACCTTGCGGAATAAATGCCGGGTTGTCCATTTAAAGCATTTACCATTAAACCAGAATCATCGGCGATCGACCATTGTTTTAAGGTAGTAGCGATGTAAGAGGCTTTAATAATGGCATTTTCCATAAAAGTTTTACCCGTTTCTTCTATGTCTAATTCGGGAGGTTTTAAGGCTAATTCAAAATCAAAATCCCTTAAAAGTTCCTGCATTTCCCTAACTTTACCAGCATTACTACTAGCAACCACTAATTTTGTAAACATCTTTTCTCAAATTAATTAATATAAAAACATCCTTAAATAACAATTGTTAATTGTTAATTGTTAATTGTTAATTGTTAATTGTTAATTGTTAATTAATTAGTAGTCTCGTTTTTCAATACAACCTCTAATTTCGTTGAGATCAATATATCGATCGGTAGCGTTACGCAATTCTCTGGCAATCATGCCATCAGTAGATACTACAGTAATATGAGTGTTTTTTGATCTTAAAAGTTCGATCGCTCTTTCAAAATCGCCGTCACCACTGAATAAGACAACTCGATCGTACTGTTCTACGGTATTAAACATATCTACCACGATTTCAATATCTAAATTAGCTTTTTGAGAAAAACGCCCCGAACTATCATCGTAATATTCTTTAAGAATTTTGGTGCGTACAGTATAACCAAGACTAATTAAAGCATCCCTAAAACCCCTTTGATCTTGAGAATCTTTTAAACCAGTGTACCAAAAAGCATTAATTAACATAAACCCTGATTCTTCCGAAAAATAGTCAATTACTTTACGGGGATCAAAAAACCAACCATTTTTTTGTTGAGCATAAAACATATTATTTCCATCGACAAAAATAGAAATTCTATCCCTTAATCGTTGATTACTAGGGTGATAATGATGGTTATTATTATGATTATTAATTTCAGTAGTCGAATTAATAATAGTTGTGGAATTAACTTGATATTCTGGATTATACTCAGGACGTGGAATTAATTGAGGTTTAGGATTATTACCATTGTTATCATTATTTTGTGAGTAATAATTATCTTTATTATTAAGTTCTGAGTGTATTTCTAAATAGGTTTTAGCTATACTCAAATTTCCATTATTAAGATCAAAATTTTGCATATAAATAACATTGAATTTAATAAGTAAAATATAAAAATAAAATAAGTTTTTTGATCAATATAGCTATGACTATATTTGCTACTAATATTTTCAAATTTTTAGAAATAATAGTATGGATATAAATAAAAATATTTAATTTTAAGTAAAATAAATTAGTAACAAAATATACATTTTAAAATTCAGTATGAACCAAATTTTAGAGAGTTACGACAATTTTAACCTCCTGTAACCTTCTTTCAAAAAAAAAGATTATGAGATGGAGATTTATTTTTTAATACAATTTGAATCTTAATTGAACTATAAAAAATTATTTAAAATTTTCTGGGTAGGAACACCAATCGCTCCAAGCACCTACATATAATTTACAATTATCTACACCAATGGATTTTAAAGCAAGTATGTCAACACAAGCGGTGACACCAGAACCGCAATAAACAATAATTTCCTTGTAATCTTGATAGTTTTGCCAAATCTGGGTTAATTCTTCCTGAGATTTGAGTTTTCCTTCGGAGGTAGTCATATCTTGCCAAAAAACATTTTTAGCAGTGGGAATACTACCGGCAATGGGATCAATTGGTTCAACTTTTCCCAGATAACGATCGATCGATCGAGCATCAATAATAACAGTATCAGGGGAAAACTGATTTTGACGCACATAATCGATATTTACCGCTAAATCAGATAACGGTTGATGAGGAAAAAATCCCCTAGATTCAGATTTAGGAACTTCAGAAGTTACAGGATAGTTTAAACGAGTCCATTCTTGCCAACCACCATCAAGGAGAAAAACTCGATCGTGACCGAGATATTGTAATAACCACCATAAACGGGAGGCAAAAGCAAAGCGAGAATCATCATAAGCCACGATAGTAGTTTCATTACGAACAATGCCCATAGAGGCTAATTTCTTCGCTAAAACTTGGGTATCGGGTAAAGGATGTCTTCCCCCGTGAGGTTGTACTGGACTGGCAAGATCGTGATTTAAGTGTAAATAATAAGAATTATAAATATGGCTATTAGTATATTGCTGATAACCCCAATCGGGTTCAGAGAGACGAAAACGACAATCAATAATTTTTACATTAGGATTATCAAGATTTTCTTTGAGCCATTGTGCTGAGACGATCGTCTGAGTGTGACCCATTATTTGTAATAAAAATTAAATAAGAAATAAATATAGAATAATTAAAAATATTAGTTACCAGTTTAACCTTAGATTCTCACAATATATATAATACAAACTAATTTAATGAGTAATGAAAAATAAGTAAAAAGTAAGAAGTAAGAAGTAAGAAGTCAAAACAAATTTTATACTTTTGCTTCCCCCTCTTATCTTTATGATCATTTTCAATTCTAATTAGCAGGAAGGGGAGGAGGAGTGGGAGAAACGGGCGCTGGAGGTTGACTAGGGGGTGGAGTGGGAGAACTTTCTGGATAACTAGGATAATAGGGATTAAAACCAGAATAGGGATCAACGGTTTGAGTTGGTGCTTGAGAGTTACCCGGTAAGGTAGCTAAAGCCACTCTCTCTCCTCCCACTTCTTTGAGCATATCTAGCACTTCAATAACTTGACTATAACGAACTTCTTGGGAAGCATGAAGCACCATTAATCCACTAGGGTTAAGGCTATGATAGTTTCTGATGGCGCTATAGAGTTGAACTTGACTAACGGGCTGTTTCTCTAAATATAATTGCCCTCGATTATCCAAACTAACCACTAACATCTCGCGCATTTGAGATGTACCCGTACTAGCTTTGGGTAAATTTAAACTCATTGCCTGTTGACGAGAAAAACCCACCGCCGCCAAAATGAAAAACGTCAAAATACAAAAAATTACGTCAATCATGGGTACAATTTCGATACTGACTTCTTGGGAGTTAATATCTTGCCATAGTTTAAAGGGTTTTACCCCAAATTTATGATGATGGGCAGATTTTGTTTCCGATACTTGGGATTTTTCCGATAATTGAGTCATAGGGTTTATTGCTACAAATAATATTTTTAATAATAAAGATTTTTTTATAAATTGTGGTAATCAGAGGATTAAAGTTCTCCAAAAATCAGGCTGAAAGCCCTAACCACTATAATAAAATTTTAATTTCGATCGAAATCTATAATAAGAAATCTCATTGATGGTTAATCATGGCGAGAAATGCCGATGCTCATTTGTTCTTGTTGTTGAATCCAGCGCTGACGATAAATTACTTCTAAATCACTTCCAGCTTTCCTAAAAACCCGCACTTGGTTAAACCAAAAAGCCTGAAATAACCTATAAAAAACTACGCTAGTGATAGCAACGATTAATCCTACCGCCGTAGAAATTAAAGATTCTCCAATCCCTTGAGTAACTCCTGATGTTGCTCCTGTACCTAAATCACTCAAAGAAATTGAACCTAAAGAACGAATTAAACCTAAAACTGTGCCTAAAAGTCCTAATAATGGGGATAAAGCAATAACCCCTTCTAAAATTTTGTCCCCTTTACGCATCAAAGCTAATTCATCATCAGCACCAGTTTCTAAGGCTAAATGGAAGATTTCAGGTTCGGGGTTATCGAGTTGTAGAGGGGTATTGAGAAATTTACCTAAAGGATGAGTACGGTAACGAGAGGCGATTTCTTGGGTTTTTTCCCAGTTAGTAGTCGCCGCATCCATGATATTATTTAAAATCTGCTCTTCTTTGAGCAATACTTTTGACCAAAACCAGATACGCTCAATAATAGTACCTAGGGCAAGAATCGATAAAAATAGTAGAGGCCATATAGCTACGCCTCCTTTTTCAATTAATTCAGCTAAAGTCACTGATGGTTACTCCTCAATCTCAATATTAATTTTCATTAACTCATTATCTTGTAAGAATCCACAAATGACAATTGAGAATTAAGAATTAAGAATTAAGAATTAAGACTTGAAAATTGAGAATTGAGAATTAAGAATTAAAAACCACTTATTATTTACTCATTACTCATTACTCATTACTCATTACTCATTACTCATTACTCATTA
>NZ_JBLZFY010000017.1:0-59189 GCF_050753365.1 Geminocystis sp. CENA526 | reverse complement strand
GTGTGGAAGAAGGGGTTACATTCATCATAGTCAAATCCGTTTTGAAACTTATTCTGAATCTGTTAAAAATCCAGGTTGTTTAGTAACTAATATAAGAACAGGACAATTAGCCCTGCGTAAAAGTCCTGGGGGAGAATCGATCGCTGGGTTAAATAACGATAACTTAGTTAAATATATTCGGGGTGATTTTCCTTGGTATTATGTTACGGTGACTCAAGGACCTAATCGAGCTATAAATGGTAGAACGGGATGGGTAAATGCTAATTACTTGGAATGTCTTTGGGATTAGAAAACAAGGGACAGATAAAATCCTAAACGATTCGTGTAAAATTAACTCTCCAAATTTTAAAACTCAGTAAAAATATGTCTAGTCTAGCTTTCTTCACTCTGTTATATAAAACCTACTCATAGTTAACTATGACGTTTACTTTCTGCTTCTACCACTACTAATTTTAAGGTCAAAAATGCTCAAATCCGTTTTTCAAACTTGCTCCCCCAGACAAGAAATTTTGTCAGGAGATTTACAATTAGACCTTTTTGCCGCTAAATTAAAATCAGTGGTAGAAGGAAAAGCTCCTCAAGTTTATCAAAATCCCGATTTATTTTTTGTCAATACTTTTCCTACCGATGGTATAAAAACTCTCATTCGAGAAGTGTTTACCCGTTTGAGTGGCAAGGGAAGCGGTTCGCCTATTTTACGCTTAGAAACCAGTTTTGGCGGTGGTAAAACTCACGATGAAATCGCTATCTGGCATATTGCAAAATCTGGGCGCAAGATTCAGGGTTTAGACAGATTTACTGACTTAGATATTATACCAACTCAAGCTATACAAGTGGCGGCGATCGATGGACGAGATTTAGATGCCCAGAATGGCGTTATTCATCAAGATACAGGAGTTACTACTTATACTCTTTGGGGGGAAATTGCTTATCAAATTGGCGGTGTGGAAGGTTATCAATTATTACAAAAAAGCGATCTCACTTTTTTAAGCCCTGGCACTTCGGTAATGGAAGTCTTAATCAAAGATAAACCTACCGTGATTATTTTAGATGAAATTGCCCGTTATTTGAGTATGGCAAGGGGCAAAAAAGTCGAAGATAGTAACCTCGCTAAACAGGTGGTAAACTTTTTATTCTCTTTAATGGATTTGGCTTCGGCAACTAATAACCTTGTGTTAGTCTATTCTTTAGCTTCGAGTAGTGATACTTTTGCCGATGAAACCAATGAGTTAAAAGAGTTACTTAGTGCTTCTGCCCGTCAGGAAAGGATTTTAACTCCCAGTACCGATGTAGAGATTTATAATATTGTTAAACAGCGCCTTTTTGACTCGGTGGATTTAGAAGCAGGGAAAATCATCGCTTCGGCTTATTTACAATCCTTCAAAACTTCTCCCCTTAATTTACCTGATAGTTGTAAGGATGCCACCTACGCAGAGGCAATTTCACAAAGTTATCCCTTTCACCCCGAATTATTTAATTTACTAACAAAAAAAATAGCCACCATTGCGGAGTTTCAACGCACAAGGGGGGCATTAAGATTATTAGCTCAATTAGTACGTTATGTCTGGCAAAATTATAATAATCCCGAAAATCATCTCTCTTTGATTCATACCCACCATTTACCTATTGGCAAAGAAGAAGATATTACTAATGAATTAACATCGAAGATTCAACGCTCCACCATGCGCCCTGCTATTAATGCAGACATTTATAATCCTACTGGTAGAAGGGCTTATGCCCAACAACAGGATGAAGAATGGTTAATCGCTGGTAAACCCCCTTTGACATCCTATTTAGCAAGGACAATTTTTTTACATTCCCTTACTTATGGTATTAGTGCGGGGATTCGTCAAGCAGAGTTAAATTTATCTTTATTAACCCCTAATATCGATATTAATTTTATCGATCGAGCTTTAAATAATTTACAGACAGTAGCATGGTATTTAGATATTGATCCGATTACCACTATAGCCCGATTTAAAGAAGAACCCTCCATTAATAAAATTATCACCGAAGAAAAGGAACAAATTGGACGAGGGGAAGCCAAAGAAGAATTACGCACCCGTCGAGATAGTATTTTTGCCAAAAAGTTTTTTACCGTCATCAGCGCCCCTGATAGCCCTGGGGATGTGGACGATCGAGGGGATGATATTGTACTGTGTTTAATGGATTTTGATGAAGTTACCATCACTCAATCCACTGAATTTGCACCCTCGTTGCTGGTTAGTATCCTTAATAATACGGGGGAGTCTGGACGTTTTCGCCTTTATCGCAACCGTTTATTATTCCTAGTGGCAAATAAAACCGAGATGGAAAGGGCGATCTCAGTTACAAGGGAATATAAAGCCATCCAAAATATTCTCAAATCCCAAACAAGGTTAGAAGACTTATCCGAAACCCAACGGAAACAATTAAAAGAGCGAGGTGGAAAAAGGGAGTTAGATGTCAGAATCGCCCTGACTAATGCTTATCGTCATCTATTTTACCCAGATTTTGACCAAGTAAAAGCCCCAGAAGGATTAAAACATTATGTTTTACCAGCACAGGATTCTAGTGTAGTCAAGGGTAATAGTAATCAACAGGATATTATTTTAAAAGCCCTTAAAGATTGTCAAAAAATCCGTACAGATGAACCATTAAAACCCTACGCCCCTGCCTATATTCAGCAAAAAGTATGGGCGGCAGGATTAGATTCTATTACCACTAAAGCCTTAAAGGAAACCTTTGCCAAGGATTTGAGTTTGAAATTTTTATTAGATCAGGAGGTATCATTATTTAGAGATACCATTCGTCAAGGTTTAATTGATGGTGTCTGGGATTTAGAAGTGTTATCCCCCTCTCCTGTGGGAGAGGGGTTAGGGGTGAGGGCAAATTCTGAAAGAGTAGGAGTAAAAGCAACCTACATTAAAACTGACACCCCTTTAACGAATCTTCCCCAAATTATCGAGTTTTCTGATAAATATATCCTTTACCGTCGGGGTATTTTACAGCCTCCTCAACCAAAAGTTATTCAACTTAGCGCCCAAATTATCAACTCAGACACAAAGGAAGTCAGGGTGCGTTGGAAAGCCAAGGGAGCTTTAACCGTTAGTTTATACCAAGATAATGGTTTAATCAGGGATGATTTTCGCCCTAGTGATGAATATGCCACCACTATTGAGGGGTTAACGGTATTTAAAGTTATGGTTGACTATGGTAGGGGTGAAACTGCTACCCAAGAGACAAAAATTGATTTACTTAGTCAAACTGTTAAGGAAAAATCAGGTAATTATACCGTTAATAATGACGATATTTTTGAAACTATTAAACCTAGTGAAATTATTAAAGACGGCAGTGTTAATATCACTTTTAATTATCTTAAAGACCAATGTTTAGACTATAAAATCACAGCTATTTCTAGTCTTATTTTAACTGTTAATACAGCCATGGATTATCGGAAATTTGGCACGACTTTATCTTTATTAAATCGTCCTCAATTATGGTCAATAAATATTGATCAAACCGTTACTATTCAAACTCAAGGGCAGTTTGTTCGTTTAGAGTCTCAGGGTGATACTAAGAGTTTTCAAAGTTTTTTTAATACCCTTAATAGTTTACTAAATGCTCCTAATACTGAAGCAAATATTTCTTTAACTTTAACGATCGATTTTGTTAATCCTATTAATCCCGATGGAGCAGAATTTAATATGATTTTTGATGCTTTTAAACGCAATCCCGTGGAGCGACTTAATTTAAAAGCGACTTTAATCAATTAACAATGTATAATGTACAATTAACAATTCAAGAGTTCAATTTATTGAACGTGATCTGTTAGCCGTGTAATTCATTACACGGTGATATTATCAATGATAATTTTTCTATTCATAATTGTCCAAATCCTTGAAAATAATCTGGATTAGTGCTTAAATCTGATGGTAAATCTTTTGCGACACCAATAATCCCAGATTCAAGGGCTAAATCATAACAAGTTGGGGTTTTATTTATTTGAGACAAATAGATTTCTAAGGCTTCTCTAATTAAATCTTCTTCTGTTTTATTCGTTAATTTAACAGCATCTTTTAATTGTTTTTCCAATAGTAAATTAACTGATACATTTAAGGTTATTTGTTCTGTGTTATTCATTTTGATTTTCTGTTAATGTTTCTTCTATAACTGTTGATATTTCCTCTGTAGGTTTTATCCATACTGATACTTTTTTACCGTCAATAGTTCTCTTTCCTTTACGATACCCTAAATATCTCAAAGCATTACTTACACTTCCCTCAACTTTCCCATTTATCTGGTTTTCAGTCAATTCAAGAATGTTTTTGGTAACATCTTTCATAGTTGTTATCTCAACACCTTCTAACTTATTTTTAAGGATAGTAAGCCAATCAGGATTAAAACCTAATTTTAGTGCTAATTTCTTTTGTGCTTTGTTGATTGGTGGATATTTATTAAAGCGCTCATTTAGTTCAGCAATGGTTTTAACTGCTATTAAATGCGCTAACAAGTCCAGCTTCTGTTGTGCCGTCATCTTTTGCAGATTATCTACCTCATACCGTTGAAACGCCAAAATGTCTAACAATTGTGGTGCAAGTTCTAATAGTTTGGAATAATGAGCAATAGCATCATCTATAGTCAAAATCTGTTTTGCGGGCAATGATTCCTTTGAGTTACTGGTTATCGATCGTTGTGGAGGTTTTATTATTATTGGTGCATTCATAGTAAGTGAGTAGGCAAAATTAATTGTATGTTTACTTTATGAAAGGCAAAAGGTAAGAGGCAAGAGGCAATAATTAACAGTTGTAGCCATTTTTAAAATTAGTAAAAAATGCAAATTAAATGCGTTTTAGCTTATCGATCTCCGAACTGATATAATTAGGGGTTGCTGAAAAAGTATTTTGATGAGGATAGGTGTTAGGTTTTAGGTGTTAGGTATTAGGTTAAAGAATGAAAAATCAAAGTTTTTAAATTATGAGCAACACATAAAATTGCAAAAAAAAACTTAAAAATCAAGTTAAAAGTGTTGATTTTTTGACTAAAAATACTCAAAACTGCGCACTTTTTTGTTAATGTAGTATGATTAATCCCTTAATTTTTATAGTTTTCTGACTTATTCAGCAAACCCTAATTATTCATTATTCATTGTTAATTATTCATTGTTAATTATTCATTGTTAATTGTTAACTGGAAATACTGCACCTTAGACTTAATCTCATCAATACCCAACCATAGATTAATTAACGTCTGTTTCTCCTTCATACTATCGGGAATCACCTTAAAAGCAATTTCCATCGCCTTAGTGAGTAAATCATTATCGTTTAACCCCGTTTTCTTCAGGAATTGGCGCACCGCCTCCAAGCTACCCTCCTCCTCATAAATGGCGATTAAGGCGTGTAAACCATCGATTAGGTAATCCATCTTAAACTCTTGAGGATTGACGGTGAAAGCCCGTTTTTTCAATCGTTGTTGAGGGGTTAACAGTTTACAAGTGCCACTAGCGGAGTCAATGAGTTTATATTCTCTCCCTAAATCGTTGACGTTAAAACCACCAATAGCTAAGGCTAATTGTCGCGCCTCATCAAAGGGAAATTCACGGGCGGTAAAAGCATCCCACGCTAATAAATACCATTGGGTTAAGGCATCAAAACCAACGGTATCCGTTTGTAATAGTTTACGGAAACGATAACTAGCAATGGCTTTTCTGGCTTCGGCAAAGGCAACCTCTGGGCGCACTTCATTTCCCGTATTGTCGAGGATG
Organism: Geminocystis sp. CENA526; assembly: GCF_050753365.1. Classification (NCBI taxonomy): domain Bacteria; kingdom Bacillati; phylum Cyanobacteriota; class Cyanophyceae; order Chroococcales; family Geminocystaceae; genus Geminocystis; species Geminocystis sp. CENA526. Next base: position 53,446 of record NZ_JBLZFY010000017.1, on the reverse strand, counting down.
GGGTAAGACTTGGAAAAGACGTTTAAGGCTACTCCAAAGGCACTTAAATATAAATCAATGCCCGTTATATCATTATCCTCGAAATAACCCGCCCTTGCTTCCACTTGGTTGGCAACTTCGGGGCGCAAGTCATCCCACCACGCTTGAGGGGCGTTTATATCCCTTTTTCTACACACTAAAATAACGGTGCTAGAAACGCTGTTTTTCTTTGCCTGATGTAAGTTTTGGGGGTTTTCGGTGGAAACTGCCCAACTGGCGGTAATTTCAAATCCTGCATCGATTAAGGCTTTTGCCAATACATCCCAAGCACCCGATTCTTTATGGTTAAATTGTACGGTTAAAACCCCGTCATCTCTCAAAACTCGATAGGCTTCATTCCATGCCGATGCCATCTTTCCTTCATAGTCTCGACTGGCTAAAACATCAGCACTCTCTCCCATATTACGGAAACGGGAAGGATTTGCCACTGCTTCTCTATCTTTATCGGTTAATTCTTGATAGAAAAGATTGGGAAATATATCTCCTAATGTGCGTTTTAACCACACATAAAAAAAATCTGATAATTCGGCATATTGAATTGTACCGTAATAGGGTGGATCTGTGATTATTGCTTCTAAACTTTTGTCGGGAATATGATATAAACTATCGGCGGATTCCATGTTTATCTGTCTAATGTCTATGGAATTATTACTTTTAAATAGGGGTAAATCTATTTTATTTTCTTCTTTTATATAGTCGCAAAGTTTGGAATAATCATCGGCAGCCTCTTTTTGACAAGATTGCCATAAATTTTTAGAGCCATTAAACTCTGGGTAATTCCAAAATAAATTTAATGAGTGTTGTCCTGAACAACCTGCAACTGATATTCTAGCAGGAATCCAATGAGCTAATCGACAATTTTTATCTACACATCGATCGAACACTAAAGCTAAATAAGTTATAATTGCTTCGGCTTTTTCTGGTTCGTATGCTTCTTGAATTTTGCTTTTTGCATCGTTAATTATTTCTACATAAGTCACAAGGGTTAATAATTGACGAGGATTAAAATAATCAGAATTTTTCAACAATCCATAAGCGATACATCTATCAGAATAACCATCAAATCTTTCTTCTTCTGGTATTAATTGATTAGTTCGATATTCGTCATATTTACTTTCTAAAAATTCCTCTGCTTTTTTGACTCCATCTAAGTCAAATTGATTAGGGATTCTAAACTTTAAACTTCCATTTCCTTGTTTAAAAGCAACGGCGTATAATTGATGTCCTAATCCCGTTGTTTGTGCCTGTTGTTTTATATAATCATCTTCAATAACATTGCCACAATTACAACATTTTCCTACCCCTCGCCCAATGGTATTATAATCATTAGGATCAAATTCTATAACTTGAGATTGCTTCGTTTTCCTCGCAATGACATTATCAGAATTATTACTTTTTACTTCTGAATTTTCATTATTAATTATTAATTCTTCATTGTTAATTGTACATTGTTCACTGTTAATTGAACTTTCATTGTTAATTGTACATTGTTCACTGTTAATTGAACTTTCATTGTTAATTGTACATTGTTCACTGTTAATTGTAGTCCCCTTGCCTTTTTTGCCTTTTATTAGTTGAAAATCAACCCGTTTTTCTTGAGGATTAGGAATAGGTTTAACGGCACACCATTTATGTAAATTTTGCTTTTCAGGACGTTTATAAAGCCACCAATTAGGAGAGAGGGGGATGGTAGAATGACAATGAGGGCAGGTGACGGTGTGCGCCCAGAGGTAGTTTTGTACCGTTTCCGTTTCGTTTAAATTGTCATTACGAGAGGTTTTTTTGCGGTTTAAATCTTGTGTTTGATGATTTAATTCCCCCGAAGTAATCTCATCAACATCGGGGATTGCTTCGTGCCTCGCAATGACAGAGGAGGGGAAAAATTCTGCTAGTCTGGTTTCGGCTTCTTTTGCCACATAATTAACCCATTTGTCAATATCTTGTTGCAAATCTTTACCAAATTTGAGGGGATATTCCATCCCTGCTTTCATGGTAATAACAGCCACTGGATTAAGATCAGATGCGAAGACATTTAAGCCATATCTGACACCTTCAAAGGGGATGCTTCCTCCTCCTGCAAAGGCATCCATGATGTTAGGGGTATCATTTCCCCAGATGGTTTGACAATGTTGTTTTAGTCTTGCGATTTGCTTTTGGGTGGGAGGTTGTTTGTAGAGACGAATTTCTTTGATGTTGCGTAGTTTATCTTTTTCTTCTTCGGTTTTGTTGGATTTTTCCCAAAATTCGATTTCTTCTTGGCTATATATCCCCATGATGTATAAAAATTCTTCCATGGTAATATCGGCAGGAAGGAGGGATGCCAATACGGAGGCACGGGAAAAGGATAAGGGTTTGCGAGAATACCATCGATGTAAGCCTTTGAAGGGGTTGCCACCATGTTCATAATATACCTGCTCGTTGAGGAGTTTAACGGGCATTATTTTTTCGATGAACAGTTGAGGGCGCATGATGCAATTAGCAATTAACAATTAACAATGTACAATTAGTGTTTTTATTATTGTAGGGGAGGTTCGATCGAATAATCATTAAGATTATTGTAGGGGAGGTTCGATCGAGTTTAATTAATAATTATTCATTATTATAGGTGAGGTTCGATCGAGTTTAATTAATAATTATTCATTATTATAGGTGAGGTTCGATCGAGTTTAATTAATAATTATTCATTATTATAGGTGAGGTTCGATCGTTCAATGAATTGAACTAAGATAATTATTGATTATCAATAATGGTGTTAAGATGAGATTCACATAGACAAATGCAGGAGTTGAGGATGATAATAAGTCAAAATAACTCAAAATCGATAAAAGATAGTGGCAATGATACACTATTCTCTTTACTCAAAGCCAAAGGCTATAACACACAACTTAAAGAAGGTTTACAGATAACCTCAGCTAGTCAAGGAAGCGGTAGAAATGACATTTCCGTTAACCATGATCAAATTTTAGCGGAATAATCTTAATAATTGTCATTATATGAGAGCTATTATTGCAGATACTGGTCCACTATATGCGGCGGTGGACAAAGATGATCAATATCATCAACAATCTCAACAACAATTAAGCCAAATCAATCAACAAAAATTAGTCGTATTTATTCCTTATCCTATTTATTTGGAAACTCATAAACTGATTTTACAATCTATAGGAATTACTGCGGCTATAAAGTTTAGTCAAGAAATTCAGCTACAAGCCAATTTAATTAATCCTACCCCTGAAGATTATCAATCTGCTACTTCTATAATTGCTAAGTTTCCAGATCAAAAAATAACTCTATTTGATGCGATAATTGCAGTCTTGGCTAATCAATTTAAAGTTGCAGTGTGGACTTATGACTATCATTTTGACATAATGAAAATTCCTGTTTGGCGTTAATAATTAATTTCCCTCTCCTAAAAGAATCCTTAAAGCGCGTAAAGCAACATTACGTTTACCATGATTAATTTTTGCAAACCAATAATGGGCTTCTTCATAACTCATTGCCATGACGGCATCCCGAATATTAACAATTTTATCTTCTTTTTTTAAGGGTTGAATTGTCTGAAATAAAATTGCTAAATTAATGCCTGATTCTTCCGTTAAAATATAAGGAGTGCGTCTTTTATAATTTAAGGTTTGAGGATCATATTTATTCGCTTTTAATACTTGATAAATAGTCTGTCTAATTAAGATTAAACTATTACCTTTAATTCTTCCCATTTTTTGAGGGGAAGGACGTTTTTTCTCTCCTGCTTTTTTATAAGCACATTGATATAATTCAACAGCAAAGTTATTATCTTTTAAAGAACTAATTTTTAACTGAAATTCTTGCACTTTACAATTAACAATGTACAATTAACAATGTACAATTAATAATTAACAACTAATAATGTACAATTAACAGTTTTTATTTTATCATACTTATAATGACAAAAAATATAATTAAAGAAAAATCTTTTAATTTTGCGTTAAGGGTAATAAAATTACATAAGTATTTAATTAATGAAAAAAAAGAGTTTGTTTTATCGAAACAACTTTTAAGAAGTGGTACTGCTATTGGTGCTTTAGTGAGAGAATCAGAATATGCAGAAAGTAAAGCTGATTTTGTTCATAAATTAGCTATTGCTCTTAAAGAAGCCAATGAGTCAGAATACTGGTTAGAGTTACTATATTATGAAGAATATATTGATCAAAAAGGTTATAATTCGATCGTAGCTGATTTAAAAGAAATTTTAAAATTATTAATTTCTATTATTAACTCAACAAAGAATAACCTAAAAACTGAAAAATAATAATATATTAATTGTTAATTGTACATTGTTAATTGTTAATTGAAATGTTGTTAACAGAAAAAGATTGGCTTATTAGTTATTCTAGTAATGAAAATAATCCCATTGCAGATTTTTATATCCCCGCCCTAGAATGTGCCGTAAAATACGATCGTAAATCAGGGTTTTTTAATAGTGCAATCCTTTCTAAAGTTGCCCAAGGATTAGAGGTAATGATTTATAATGAAGGGCAAATGCGTTTAATTATGGGTTGTGAATTTAGTGAGGATGATTTACTAGCCATTAGTAAGGGATATGAATTAAAAGAGCGGTTAAATAATCGTTTAGACATAGAATTAAAAGCCCCAGAAAATCTAATTCAATTAAAACATTTTGAGATATTAAGTTGGCTAATAGCGAACAATTTTTTAGAGATAAAGATAGCTATTCCTTTACAAAAAAATGGCTTACCAGAACAGTTAAATAAACATAAATTATTCCATGAAAAAACAGGTATTTTTATCGATCGAGAAGGGAATAAAATCGCTTTTAGTGGTTCAAATAATGAGTCTTTAGGGGGATGGGAAAATAATGTAGAATCATTCCATGTTTACTGTAGTTGGGAAGGAGAAAGGGATTTACAAAGAGTAAATGAAGAAGAATATCGTTTTGAACAGTTATGGCATAATTTAGCCCCTAATGTCAAAATTTTTGATATTCCTACCGCCGTTAAAAATAAGTTACTTCGATATACTCCTAAATCAATTAACAATGTACAATGTACAATTAACAATGAAGGAGCAATTAACAATGAACAGTTAACAATTAACAATGAAGGAGCAATTAACAGTGTACAATGTACAATTAACAATAAAGAATTAATTAATAATTTACAAGATAAAAGACAAGAAATTAAGGGAAATAATATCTCTAATATTGAGAATAATATAGAAGATAAATTTAATTTAACGGCGGAGGAAATAGAAGCAGAAAAAGCCAAGTTTACATCTTTATTAAATATCCATAATCATGAAGGGTGTTTGGCTTATTGTTTAGAGTCTATCCCCGTTAAGCCTTGGATACATCAACGGAAAATACTGTTAAAGTTTATTGCTGATTTTCCTAATTCTGCTCTGATTTGTGATGAGGTAGGATTAGGTAAAACTATTAGCACGGGTATTATTGTCCGCTATTTACTGATTTCCCGTCAAGTGCAACGGGTATTAATTCTCTCTCCTGCTAGTGTGCAATCTCAATGGCATGAGGAGTTAAAAGAGAAATTTAATCTTCATTTTTGGAGTTATAGCGGTGGTGTCTTTACTAATCCCGATAAGGAAACCATTACCCCCATTGATAATGTTTGGAATGAGGTGGATTTAGTTTTAGCATCCTCCCATTTAGTGCGTCAGGGAAGTCGTAGCCAAGAGTTATTAGAGGCTAAAGATTGGGATTTGATTGTGGTGGATGAGGCACACCATGCCCGTCGCCGTAATCCCCAAAGAAGGGAAAACACCCCTAATCGTCTTCTGGATTTACTGCAACAACTGAGAGAAAAAACTAAGAGTTTATTATTATTAACAGCTACTCCTATGCAGTTAGACACCATTGAAGTTTTTGATTTACTCAATCTGGTGGGGTTGAAGGGATTATGGCAATATCAAGATAATTTTTGTGACTATTTTGATAGTTTACCTCAACCCGTTAATGAATTAAGGCTTAATTTTTGGCAATCTCTGGCAGTTGACTATTTTCAACAAGGGGGAAAATCCTGTGCTATTTTTGAACAATATTTACAACAAAATAACCGTCTTTTACTCTATTCTCTCAAGGATACATGGGAAAGGGGAAGGGCGATCGTTAATCCTCGTAAAGTCTGTCAAGATGATATTTTTATTAATACTTCTAAGCAATTTTTAACGGTTAATACTCCCATTAAGGATTTGATGTTTCGCCATACCAGAGAGACATTAAGGGAATATTATCGCCGAGGCATTTTAGATAAACCTATACCGAATAGAATTGTATTTGATAATGCGATCGCACTCAACCCCATTAATGAAATTCCGTTATATCAAGCGGTGAGTGATTATGTGAGACATTTTTATAATTTAGCACAACAACAGAATAGGAAAGGATTAGGGTTTTTAATGACATTATACCGCCGTCGCCTGACTAGCTCATTTTATGCCATTCAAAAATCCTTGGAAAGACGTTTAGAAGGTATTAGTATCACCGATGATGATTTAATGGATTTAGACGATGCAGACGATAATATTATAGAGGGATTAGAACAATATTATAAAGCAACAGATCCCGCAGAAATTGAATATTTAGAGAATATTTTAAGACAATGTGAACAAATGGGAGAAGATACGAAATTATCCCATTATTTAACTCTTTTAAGACAAGAATTAACCCAAAGAGAAAAGGTAATTACTTTTTTTCAATACACTGACACGATGGATTATGTTAGAGAAACTTTAGTGCAATTATATGGTAATCAAGTGGCTTGTTATTCGGGTAGAGGGGGAGAATTGTACGAAAATGGTAGATGGAAGGTTGTAAAAAAAGAGGTAATTAAAAAACTCTTTACAATTAACAATGAACAGTTAACAATTAACAATGAAAGAGGAATTAATAATGAACAATTAATAATAAATAATGCAAAGACAATTAATAATGAACAATTAATAATAAATAATGAAGAATTAGTTAATAATAAACAATCCTATATTAATAATCAAAAATTGCCTAATATTAAGATTTTATTGTGTACAAAATCAGCGAGTGAGGGCTTAAATTTACAAACTTGTGGAGTATTATTTCAATATTCTTGCCCGTGGAATCCAATGCAAATTGAGCAACAAATCGGGCGTTTAGATAGAATTGGACAAATTCACCCTACTATCCATATTCATAATTTTTACTATGATGGCACTGTCGAAGCTAAAGTATATCAAAAGTTGAGATCGAGAATTAATGCTTTTGAGACGGTAGTGGGCAATTTACAACCCATTTTAGCACAAGTACCCACTTTTATTGAAAAAGCAGTGATGGCGGCAGATCCTGAAGAAGAAGGAGTTTTATTGAGTGAGTTAGAGGATTTATTGGATAATCCCCCCATACGTCCAGATTTTGGTCAAATAGTAACGATGAATGTGGATGCTGATTTACAGTTAGTCAAGCAAAAAATATCTCCCAATCCTTTTCCTCCCGAAAAAGTTGAACAATTTTTTACTCAATCTCGATCGTTACAAAGTCAGAATATCATTTTTGAAGCTCAAGAGGATAAAATATGGGTATTAAAGTGGAATAACTCAACCTATCACGTTACATTTTACCCCCAAGTTTATGAGGAATACCCTTATGTTAAATTAATGTCATTAGGTGAGCCTCTTGTCGAAAAACTACTTTCATTATTTCAATGACACGATCGATCCGATCGATAAATATCATTATTTCCAATAATAATGGGACATTAATACATACTATAGTTTCTTCCTACAACTATCACCATTGCAATTACTTAATCTTAGTCCATACTCTCGCAGCCTTACCTTCTGTATCTTCATTCTTAACAAACTCTAACTTAACATAATCCCATAATTGGGGAAAGAAATCGATATTGTAAGGTTCCCCTTCCTCAATGCTTTTGGCAATACGTCCCAACTTAACATGAGCAATCCCCAATGATTTAGCCAAAGCTGTCACCTTTACAACCCCTAAAGGCAATTGTTGAAAAGCAAGAGGTATTTGTTCCTCAGTCTGGGAGGTATCGTCTATCGCTTCCGCTATACTTTCCTCTGGTTTTACCTCCATAGTAGCTTCTTTTTCAAGGCTTACCTGTTCAGTATAATTAGTCTCCTCAGTCTTCTCAATTATTTGCTCGTCATTTTCTGTGAAAGAGATAGGTTCCACATTGTCTATACTTACCCCCTCATTTTCCGTTGAGGAAATATCTTTTAGATTGTTTATACTTACTTCCTCATTTTCCGTTAAGCAAACATCTTCCTGATTATCTATATTTACCTCCTCAGCAACATTAAGGGAGGGAGAAACTACCGTCTTCAACTTCTCGTCTATCATTTTATCTATCACTTTCAATAGATTATCCTGATTTAAGGTAGAGTCCACTAGACTTTCCACTAAAGTTTGCACTCCCTCCTTGTCGATCGTATTGTGTAGCTTATTATCTATTTGTTTCCCTAAATTAGCTTCAGTTAAAATAGATTCAACTTGACTTTTAACTTGGACTTCCAATTCATTTTTGTCTAGCTTTGCGTCTAGCTTTTCTAATAGGTTATTTAAACTTAAAACCGAATCAATTTTATTTTCTACCAAGACTTCTACTTGCTTCATGTCTAAGTTATTGTCTAGCCGTTGAGATATACTATTCACATCAATAACAGAATTTATTTGACTTTCTATTAGCTTTTCCAATTCATTCTTGTCTAGTTTAGCGTCTAGCCGTTGAGATATACTATTCACATCAATTACGGAATTTATTTGGCTTTCTATTAAGGCTTCCAACTCATTCTTGTCTAGTTTATTATCTATCTTTTCTAATAGACAATCAAGGTTGAAAATTGAATTAATTTTACTTTGTATTAAAGCATCTAAATCCTTTGTGTCTAGTGGATTGTCTATAGGAATTGATGTACCTTGAGCATTGTTGAGGATATGGTTAATTTGCTTTTGTAATCCCTCTATTCTCTCCGTTACTAGCCCCCCTTGTGTTATTGATGTCTGACTAGCAACTTGGCTAGATAATTGTTCAATTTTAGCCTCTAAAGCTATCAGTTTTTGTCTAGCAATTTTATTACTCTTCTCTTTATTATTGCTAGACATTTCATAACTTCCGTTGGCACAATCTTCAATGATATTAGAAAGAAATTCACTAACAGATAACCCTTGCTCATTGCACCATTGATTAAATTTTTCTCGAATCTGTTCGTTTACCCTGATGGTAATTAATTTATCCTTTTTCATCATAAATGTCTATCTATAGTATAGAGATTATTTTAAACTAAAGCGCTAACAAAATTCTATACATTATGTCTAGTCTTTTTCAACTTCATAATTTTTTGTGGAACAAGGCAATATGCGAAAATTAGAGAAGAAAAAATAAATAAAAATTGCCATGAAAACCATCAAGGAATACGCAGAAATGTTGCGACGACGTGCCATTAAATGTAAAAAAGGACAACCCATGCTTAATTTTATCGAAGGAAAAACCAAACGGTGCAACTGGAAGATTTTGCCTACTAATTATCAAACACTATTAGAGGAAGCCCGACAACTGGAGATTAGTGCCTCAAACCTCATCGATTTGATTTTGATGGAAAGGTATGGACATTTTCATCTGCTCCAAATCAAAAAGGACAAACAAATAGACTCGTAGAAATTCAATTTTTTTGTACGACTTTTTTATGTCCATTATCAATAGTCAATCCCAACTAATGTACATTAGCTCTACTTTACGAACTCATACGAGTCTATTTTGAGCTTTTATACGACTTTTTAGCAATACTTTAACGACTTTTAATCAGTAAAGTATTGCTATTAAATAGTTTTAGGATTTTAATGCTTTCAAATTTTCTTAAAAATATAAGCAAGAACCTTACTCTGGTTCTATTTAAAAATAACAAATACATCGTATAAAATAGAAACAATAAATCAAGGTATCTCTCATATAGAAAGGGATACCCAGTTTACGAACACTAACTAGAGGTAAAAATAATGACCATTAATTTTATAAATACGAACCCCAAGACTAACAGTATGCTTTTTGGGTTACAAAAATGCTGTAAGGATAATCCCAAACAAGGGGCGAATATCAAGTCGGTTTTTCTCTCTGAATATACAAGAGGTTTAGAAGGGAAAAAAACGGCACAGAAACGTGCGACAAAGAAGGTTATGGCTAGGATGGAAAACATCCTAGACAAAATCATCGTTGACGAAAATTTTGATTTCGATCGAGCTGTTGAATGTTTTGTTCAAGGTTCAATCTTAGTTAAGGGCAAAGTTGACGGTAAAAGAAAAAGCTATTTTTGTAAAGGTTTAAATTACATAAAAGAACAACATAATACCCCTGCCATTGAACCTAAAGTTTTGTTACAACCATATTCTACTCGTAACCCTGTTATCAAAAAAGGCTATATTCAAGAACAGCTAAAACAAGGGGTTAAAGCCTCTAATCGTAATAAGAAGACTATTCGTATTGATAAAATCAGTCTGGGAGATCGTTTAAAGAAGAAATACCCTGAACGAAATCAAAAGGAAATACAATTTATCATTAATAGTCAATTGGAAAGACTAGAAACGGAATTTAATATTGCCTTTGAGTTTCTGGAAAAAAATAGAAGGGATATAACTATTGAGAGTATAAAAGTCTTATATTATCGGTTATTGGGATGGGAATACTTACAAAACCCGAATTTAACTATTGAAGATATAAGCCTTAGTTTCATTATTCCTATAGTTGATACCAGAGTGAGAGACTGGGAAAACCTAGAGGACAAATATATCCTAGAAGGAAAGAAACGAGAAGAAGCGATGGAGAAAACAGATCTACGTCTTCAATGGCTAGAACAGTTTTTTGAAGACTATAGTATCACTTCCGCAGGAACTGCTCAAAAGTATATTAATAGTCTGATTGCTATGAGCAAGTTTTATTATAAAGGGATTACCAATAAACGTAGATATAGTAATTACGAGGATATTGAATTTATCTGTGCTTTAAGAGTATTGAGCCATCGATGTGCTGAAGAAATGGAGGGAAGGAAGGTTAAACCGATTATGTTGAGTTATGATGAAGTTATCGTAGTCATGAAATCCCTCAAAGCTGATTTTGACCATGAATTTTATGAGAATATAATTACAAGGGAAAACAATAAGCAATATTTACAGAAAACTACCAAAGACGACATTCAAAGAGCGAAAAGTTTACAAAAATTCCTAATGTTGATGTTACTGACTGTTTATCCCCCTGAGCGTCAGAGAACACTGCGTGAGCTTACTTTCGGTAAAACTCTGAAGTTTGGTGTTGTGGATCAACTGGGATTTTTTCAAAAGTTAGATCCCTTTGACTATGAAAATAATGGGGGTATGTATTTTATTGACTTGAATCCCGAAGACCATAAAAACGGTAATGAGCATTACCAAGATGCTTTATTTAACAGACAATTTGATGATGGTACTTGTGTTTATGACTATCTCAATCTCTGGTGGGGTACATACAGACAATATTTAGTCAAAGGTGATACTCAGACTTTCTTTGTCCGAGAGAAAAAAGGCGATCAACATACTCCTTGTTCTGTCAATCAAATGTTCAAAAACTTTTTCAAGAGAAAAGCGGAAGTGGAAGTCAACCCCCATCAATTACGGCACATCTTCGCAACTTACATCAATGAATGTGAAAGTGCAGGAGAAAATGTGAAAGCATCGGCGGCTCACCGTATGCGCCATAGTTTAACTATGTTTAACACTATTTACAATCAACAGAGTCAGGCTAGTAAAAGTAAAAGTATCAATTCTTTCTTACTTACGGCGGTTAATCTTTAATTCTGATTCCCTGACTAAAAGGCAACAGGATGACGAATCTTAATTATTTCTGGTGATGATGATGGTTGCCAAAGCCAGAGAAAACACTTGATGGCGGTGCTATGATTCTGATTCTGTTATCCCTTTGCTATCTCAATACGATCGATCAACTGATAGTTTTTGCCATTTGCCGTAAGTACAATCGATCGATCAGAAAGATAAGAACGAGGAAATAAACTCTGTATAAAAAATCCTAAAATAGAAAGTGAATTAGGGGGATAAATGATGAGCAGATATTCTCAAGATTGGAATGAAATTGCACTCGAAGTCAAGGAAAAAGCGGACTGGAAATGTGCGAAATGCGGTGCAGACTTTAAGGATAAGGAGAAATCAAGAAGGGGAAAGTGTCTGCAAGTACATCACTGGAATCGCATACCCGAAGATAACAGACCAGAAAATTTGGTAGCATTATGCAATAGCTGTCATTTGGAATATCATCGAGGAAGGAAAGGTAATATTACCATCGGTCAATTATCCCTTAATCTCTAAAATAGAACTCTGTCGATCGAGGGAGCTTCTTATTTGAATGTAGGATAAACTAACCTCTGCATTCCTCTCAATTGTATCTTGACCTCAATGGCTTCATCGGAAATAAATTTTATTTTCTTGTATTTTATTGTTAACATGATAATCTAGTTGACTAGACTTATTATAGACCCATGATTAATATTGATAAACTAGAAAAAGCTGAAAAACAGATCGAACAACTATTGATTACTGCCGAATCTAGTTGGCGAGAAGTTGCTAAGATAGCCATTGCCGTTAGAGAGAAGGAATTATTTAAACAGTCTGGACAAACATCTTTTACCGCATGGGTGCATCATATTGCCAAAAAATGTGACCGTCAACCTTCCTTAATTTGGAGATATATTAAAGCAGGTAAATATTATCTCTACACAGTGGGCAGTAAAGAAATTGAAGATATTGATCATGCGGTAGCATCCCCCGAAGCACTTGAAAATTTAGAAAAAGTAGAAAGAAATGCACCGCCTCCCGTCTATGAGAAACTCAAAGAGCAGGTTTTACAAGGTAATATTACCGTTAAGGAAACAAGATCGATCGAGCAACAGTATCGACCTGAAAATCGCCAAACCTTACGAGGAAGACCAACAAAAGGTAACGAGGGAAAATATGAACATTTAGGACAGGTTGCCGTTAAAACGATTGATAATGACAATGATAATGAGAATGAGGATGAGGATGACAATAATAACAATGAAAATGAAAAGGTAAAAATATCCAAAGAACAAATAGCACCAAGTATATCGAGAGCTTTAAAAATAAATCTAGTCAACTGGACTAAAATTTGTACGGGAATGCGTTACCCCCCAAAGCATTATCAAGACCATACAGAGGTAAGGATTAACTTTGAGGGCAAAAGATTAAGAATAGATTTTATGGCGGTAATTCGATGGAGTTATAAACGTCCAAAAGATGTTTTTGTGGTAGAAATAAAGTCTAGTTTGTCGGATTTTAATTCTGACCATAAATGGCAGAAATATTTACATTTCTGTCATTATTTCTGTTTTGCTATTCCATCGAATGATGTTGATTTAATCAAAACGATCGAACAAACAACTGGTAATGAAGTGGGAATATTATTAATTGATTTTAAGGGCGAGGTGGAGGAGAATCTTAGTTATCCTGTGGAAGTATATCGTTATCCCATAAAACTAGAACCATCATCAGTGAGTTTTATTTATGAAACATTGTATGAAAGGGTATTAAATTGGTCTGCTTCTAGTGATGAATCTGAATCCAGATCATCTTATCATTTGAAGAAAAAATATGAAGAAGAAATTTGCATAAATGAAGAAAGTGACATTAATAGTTAAATCAAACTTAATTGTCTTGTCCTCAATCCTCAATCCTCAATCCTCAAGCTCTCAAGCTCTCAAGCTCTCAAGCTCTCAAGCTCTCAAGCTCTCAAGCTCAAAATAAAATCGATCGATCGAACTTCTCCTCCTCCTCCTTCTTCTCAATCTCAATCTCAATCTCCAAGGCGACTAATTTTCCATCCGCCTTGATTACCTATCTTTCCAGCACGAGTAAAAATGAATGCTCCCCTTGTCCATGTTGTACCAGATGGTTTAGTACCCACTAGACTATGTACCTCTTTACTACTGAGTATATATCCCCTTTCCACTGCTAAATCTAATTTCTCCCAATGACTAATCGGGTTAACGGGTATCATTCGCTCCACTACTTCTTCTACTCTCTCCATCAGACTATCAAATAAATTTAATTGTACATATTGAATACTACTGTCTAGGGAGGAATTAGCTTTGTCTAATCCAAAATTTACACTGTCTAGGGAAGAATTAGTCTTGTCTAGTCCAAAATTTACACTGTCTAGGGAAGAATTAGTCTTGTCTAGTCCAGAATTTACACTGTCTAATGAAGAATTAGCTTTGCCTAGTGGAGAATTTACACTGTCTATTGGGGACTCAAAATCTTCATTTTCATTGTCTATTTTGGAATGGACAGTTGTTTTAACAGTGGGAGTAAAGGTTTTGATACTTCCTCCTAAGTTTAAATGCTCTTGCAGTTGGTCTAATTTGTCCAATACAGCTTCCGTTACATAGCTTTTATTCCCTTCTTTCTCTACTCGTACTCCTATGGCTTTTAATCGATCGTACACAGACTGCCTAGTTTTCAGATTATATCTTTCTTGTAAATCATTAATATAATACTTTTTCATCTGTCTAGTTTAAAATATACAGTGTCTAATATCTCCATCTTACTACTTGAATCTCCTATTTTTAGTTTGTGATTAGAAAATAAGACTTAGGCAAGGATAACAGAAGGGATGCACACCAATAGGGAACAAATCGATCGAGCAACGATGATCATAAATTGAAAGAAAAGTTAATCAAATTTATAAAAGAAATTTTCTAAACTATTGCATAAATGAAGAAAACGCCACTGATAAATAAGTAAAAAGTGAAAAAGATTTTATTTTCTATGTTGAAAAAAACCATCATCTGTTTATTACTGATTTTATTCCTTAGCATTGTACCTATTCCTCAAGCCCAAGGGGGTCATTTATCCCTATTTTCTTCTTTAGAATGGAATCAAGAGCAAACCAATTTTACCAAAAATCCTCAGAATTTCTCTCAAGAGATTCAAAACCGACTCAATAGTACCAGAGATAGTGTAGGTCAATTAGCGTTGTTAATATCACATCCCTATGGTACTTATGATTATACCAGACCCATTTTTGTTGCTCCTAGAGATGGGGGAGGGATTATTTTTGAAGTTGATATACATTGGCATCGAAATTTAAAATTAATCTCTCGAAATCATGTTACTAGAATAGCTTGGGAAATAATCAATAATAAACATTATAAGGCTTCAGTTATTTGGGATGACTCTACTTTTAATCCCACTCATAGCGAAGAAATTAATGATTTTTTCCGACAACTTTTGCCTAGTTAAATTTCTTTTTTATTCTTATATACTCAATATATTTAGCTAAAAATTATGTTAATAACAACTACTAATTATCAGAGCTTAAACGCTTTAGACACAGGTAAAAATATGCTTAAAGATTTAGGGGAGAAAGCTATTAATAGTTCTAATAATTTGACTGACTTAATATCTAATAATTTTCGCTCTAGCTTAGAATCACTATGGAATAATTGGGTTGCTAATCACTTTATAATTGGATTTTTTGTTTCTCATCCCTTTATTTCAATTATATTAATAATAACTTTAATTTTAACTATTTGGGGCATTATTCAAATGATACCTTCATTATTAGTAAAACTATGGTTATTTATATTTAAGTCACCTTTTATCTTCGGAAAATCTTTATTACAAAATAATCAACAAGAGGTTATTAATCAAGACTTTTACTCCCTTATTTTAAAAAAGTTAGAAGCCATTGAAACTAAACAAAATCTGTTAGAAAAACAAATATCTGAATGGCAAAAATAAAAAGATAAAAAACTAATAAATCGATCGATTTCTCAAGCCCGACTAATTTTTCAGTATGTAAATTTACTACATAATTACTCAACTTCAGTATTTGTTATCCTCTTGAGTCGCTACAAAATGGACTGGATTATTATATGATATAGAGTCATTTTCGTAGCGGTTATCATCAGGGTTAAAGTCACTATTAATAACAGTTTCTGCCATTTTGTTACCCTCCTTCGACTCCGTTTGAATATTAAAATTTTCCCCTTCTTTTAACTCCTCAGTTGTCACCTTATTGATAGCTACAGAATGGGCTTTATTATTATATGATATAGAGTCATTTTTGTAGCGGTTATTATCGGCATCTAAAGGACTCTTGATAAGAGTTTCTGTCATTTTGTTATCCTCAAAATTTTCACTAATTTTTTTCATTTTTCCTTTGACAGTTTTTAACACCATATTACGCATTTGATAAGATGTTAATACCGATTGTCTTATTTCATCATGCAGGTACGATCGATCGATCACATAAACCCTTGTATTAACCTTGTTGACTTTTCTCACCTTTGACTGCAATTTAATACCAATGGACTTAAGTAACTTCTTCAAGACGATAATGGGATTACTATTTTTAGTAACTTCAATGTTGAAATAATCTTTCAAGTCTTGTTTGTGTTTTAAAGCCCGTTTAAAGAAACTCTTGATACATTTATCCTTTCTAGTAAAACAACCGTCTAAATCGATGAATTTTTGCACTTCCAGCACCTTTAAAAGATGAATTTCCAGCAGTAAATCATCATGGTTATTTTCCAAATAGACAAGGCGGCGGGAATTGTTGAGCCAATTAAGAGCCTTGATGGTTTCCTTCTTCTTGAGTAAACTAAAATTATTCAGCCAGAAATAGCGCTCGATCGATCTGAGCTTTGTTTTATCTTCCAATAAGTATTCCTTAATAAAATCGGCAGTCAACTCTACACTGGGTAATAAATCCTGATAAATGAACTTTTGAGCACCAGCAATTTCTGCCTCCGTATATAGAGGCTGGTGAGTTTTCGGATTTTGGGCATAGCGATTTTTCAAGACATACTGCGCCGACTCCAAATCATGTCCACTACTATCCCCCACAGAAATAGATTCCGCTTGATGAGAGATTACCTTTTGATGGTGAGCTTTAACAATACCCTTGAAGTCTTTATTGCTATGCTCCTGTAAAGATTCTTCCGTAAATCCCACTTCGACAAACTCCAATACAAACTTATCATAACTATAACCATAAATGATAGTGCTACCACTATCCCTTAACTCATGGAAAATATTTTCCTGATAATTAGCCTTACCCCCATTGATAAAGCCAATATATTTCGATTGGGTGATAAGCTCAATATTGTTCCACTTACCCGTTTCTGGATCAATCATACTATGCAATACCTTCATATATTCAAGAGGGAGAATACTTTTGGCAATGAGAGAAGATAGCTTGAGTAAATCCAACTTCGTCTTTTTCTTAGAGATAGCCTTATCAGCGATTTCCTGAAAATCAAAGACATTGGCATAACTCAAGCCGTGACTACTAGCATAAACATAGCGAGGAATATCACTACGGATGCGTCTTAACATTTGGCGACATTGGTTGACAGGTAAAACACCGCAGAAATTACCGATAACCGCATCAAAAAAGTTGCCCTCAATAGAGAAACCACAAACAATGGTAGGGGATACAATTAAACCATCACACCGATTATTTTGTAACCAAACCGTAGGATTACTGAGTAACTCCTTATTTTCGGGCAAATTAGCATTACCCTGATGGATATGTTTGAAGACTTTATCAGGAAAAGTAGCCGATAATTCCTCATAAAGAGAGATAACTTCTTTTTGACTATCGCAACAATAAAAAGGCTTTAAACCTAGTGTTGGCATGGTAAAGAGGAGTTTTTTTGGATCATCGGGATTTAGTAATTGATGAGTTTCATAGTTGTTATTACGGTGATGATTAACGACAATAAAAGGCTCAATACCACCAGCAAAATCCTTCATTAAATCGATGCAAAAGTCCACCAACATTTCATCAAGACAAATAACTAAACCGCCCTTATCAATGCAGTTTTTCACCACATTTCTCACAGCATAGAGTACTTCTTCTCGATTATGTTTTAACTCCGTATCACCTAGTAATAAATGATAGATACTAGACAAAATTTCATCAAAAATAATACAATCAGGAGATTCATCTTTGTATTTAGCAAAGCTGTCATAGGTAGTTTTAATGCCCTGACTTCTCAATTTTTCAATAGGGGTAGTATCATCATGGGTTTTGTAATAAATACCATAACGATTAGCTGATTGTTGGCAGAGGCTTCGGGTACTATCAGGAGACAGTACATATTTACCTTGAGCTTTAAATTCTTTGACAATTTTTTCGGCTAAATAGGTTTTACCTGTACCCATATCCCCCTGAATAAAAACTAATCCTTGACGGGGAATTTGGGCGATTATTTCTTCTGGGAAATAGCCTTTTTTGGGTTTTGACTTAACAAATTCATTATTAGGAGAAATACCAGTCTCAATTTCATTGCTTAAATAATCAGAGTTATGGTGATTAATTGGGCTAGTTATTTCACCAGTACAATTATTATATGGGGAAATTAGAGTGTTAATTTCATCATTCAAATTATTGAGATTATCGGCAGGAATTTGCAGATCGATCGAGCTATTTATTCCATCGTTAAAATCATTATCAGAAGAATTTTTCTTTTTAGTTTGAGCATTCAAATAATCTTGATTATCGGCGAGAATTTGCGGATCGATCGATGTAGTTATTCCATTATCTAAATCATTATGAGAAGAATTGTTCTTGTTAGTTTGATTGTTCAAATCATCAAGATTATCGGCGGTAATTTGCAGATCGATCGATGTAGTTATTCCATTATCTAAATTATTATGAGAAGAATTATTATTCTTAGTTTGACGGTTTAAATCATCAAGATTATCGGCGGTAATTTGTAGATCGATCAACCTATTTATTCCATCGTTAAAATCATTATAAAAAGAATTATTATGCTTAGTCTGACTGTTCAAATAATCAAGAGATTTTCCAGAATTTTGTAGATCGATCGATGTATTTATTCCATCGTTAAAATCATTATGAGAAGAATTTTTCTTCTTAGTTTGAGCATTCAAATAATCTTGATTATGGAAAGATATAGAGATATTTACTCCATTAGTCAAACTATTATCAGGAGAAATACCAGCCTTAATTTCATTGTCTGAATAATCAGAGTTATAGTGATTAATTTCGTGAGTTATTTCACCAGCAAAATTATTATTAGGAGAAATACCAGTCTCAATTTCATTGTCTGAATAATCAGAGTGATGGGGATTAATTTGATTAGTTGTTTCACCAGCAAAATTATTATCAGGAGAAATACCAGCCTCAATTTCATTGTCTGAATAATCAGAGTTATAGTGATTAATTTCGTGAGTTATTTCACCCTTGTTATAATTTTTATGACATTCCAGAGATATGGGATAGGAGAAGGTTTTATACTCCTCAAAATAATGCCGTGCATCCAGCCTTCTTCTAATCTTTCTCGGTGGTTTATACCCTCGATCGATCGCCAACTTAAACACTGTAGCAATGGTGAGGGGTTTATTGGTGCGTGATTTACTAAAGGAGCGCCATTTAGACTCAATCGCCTTTCTACCGTTGTAATTATGGGCTTGAGACGACCAATTGTCGTAGATTTCTAGCCCTTCCTCACTACCATTAAAAGTATGATGTAAAGCAAAGCCTACCTTAGTCCAAGTATCATAATCTTCTGATGATACATAAGACAGTGCGTCAATAATATCTTTAGCGGTGGCACTTTGAGCTAATTTTTTCTGACTTTTAGCGATTTTTTTGGCTAACTTACGCTCTTGTTTTGCCCTTTTTCTCTTAATCTTGTCCACTTCAGGCTGTAATTCGGATAGCCAGTTATAGTCTAGGGCTTGAAAATCATCGGATTTGTATAAAATACCGTTACTATTGCCATAAAAGCCGACACTAGGGTTAGTGGCATTTATATCGATAGCACCCCTTAAAATGCCGTTTAAATGTCTTAGTGCCACCTCATAGGTAGTTTTATCAATATCCATGGGTAAGGGCAGAAAAACACGAAATCTGTGCCATGTTTCTGTATGAGAACAGGTGGTAATGGCAAAAGTATATTTACGACAGAAATCGATCGACTGGTACTCTTCTAAGGTTAATTGGTGTTTATATACCTTCCGTTTAACAATTTGTCGATCGTTATTGCCATTCTCAGGCTTATTGCCGTTATTATCCCCATTTTCATTGTGAAGCTCATTGCCCCAATCATTTTCAGACTCAGTCTCATTTTCACACCCATTATTATTATTCCCGTCAACAATTTCTTGGAGTGGATAGTTTTTAGTGGATAGTGGATAGTTACTTTTTTCCTCATCCTCATTAGTGACATTATTCCCACTGCCCACTTCCCACTGCCCACTTCCCACTTCTTCAACCCATTCTTGGTTATCAATATCGACAATTAATAAACCTGCTACCGTAGCATTTTCAGTATTCCTGTGGTTATCGGTGTAGTGAAAAGGACTAACGGCGAATCCTTTACGATATATGTCAATAATATTATCAACATTTCCTGACATGGAGTGAAAATTAGTTTTTGCCTTGTCAGAATTTTTGACAGGTTTATTAATCAACTCAGCACAGTAGGAGAATGATATATCTGTTCGCAGGGGTCTTTTTTTTGTCAAGATTTCCTGACTAATTGTTAAGTTTTGCGAAGATGAAAAATTTTGACCATTGGGCTGATTTAAACCGCCATGAGCTTTTGACCCTTGCGCCGAGGTGGCAAATTCAGGGGAGACACTGTTTTGTTTGAGGGGGAGGGTGACAATTTTACCTTTTTCTATTAACATCTTATTAACATTATTTGGATCCATTATTTGGATCATTTGGTTTCGTTTACGTTTCGTTTCGTTTACGATTCCTTTGGTTTACAGTGAGTCTTTGATTGCGAGTCTTTGATTCACTTACAAATCATTTTGAATAGAGGATTCTTTTAACTTGAGTTACTCAGTTCTAATGATTTTTATGTGTTACACTTTTAACCTTAGATCGCTTTGGGCGATTTTTCAAGTACTTTTGAAAAAAATTTTTAGAGACAAGGCAGGAGTTCTTAAAACCTATACATTTATGTGGCAAAAGTAACTGAACGCTTGTTTCCTTGAAAACGCTTGAACTATCTAAGTTTTGGAGGCTTAACCGCCTCTTTTTTTTGTCCGTGAAAATAGGATTATTGAAAATTGAGAATTAAAAAATAAATGTTAAGAATTGTGTAGATTATTATGTATTCCATATTTTATGTACTAAAGTTACTAGCAACATAAATTAGTTAAAGGGATATGACAACTATGATGATTTTAAAGCAATTAAGACAAATTTTTGTTGCCTTAAGTCTAGTTATTGCGATGGTATTTACGGCTCCTATTATGGGTCATTCGTTCGTCCAAGTTGGTGTTTTAGATAATCAAATTACTTCTCAATCTCAAGAATTATCAAAAAATACAATACAAGACCATATAGTTTTACAAAAGCTAGTTTGCCGTTATATCGATGGTCATAAAAGATGTTGGCGCGAATAATTTTGGCTTGTCAATTTAATAGTAAAAACCTTGATAATCTTGATATAGACTATAAATTTCTCTAGCAAAATTATCAAGTGTGTTTTGTTAAAGATAAATATTTATAACTTTTTTAAAAGTGATTATTGATATAATATATTCTCTTTTTTTAGTTGTTTATATCTTAAGTAATATCACATTTTTTGTTTAGATATATCATATTATGATTTCTATAATTACTTTTATTTTTTCATTTTTGCTCAAAATATTAACATTTATCTTGACAATAATTGGTGGATTGCTTTTAATGCCTTTTACAGTTGTTGTATTTTTATATGGCTTATTTACTCAACAACCAGCATTATCATCTAATCCACCACCAACAGTAACTCCAAGTACACCTACTGTACAAGTAGAGCAAAAATATACCCCTTCTCATACTCCCATAAGAGAATCTTATCAAGGTTCCTGTGATTGCCCCTATGACTTTGCTAAAAATGGTAGTATTTGTGGAGGGCGTTCTGCTTATTTAAGACCAGGTGGTTATGAACCAATATGTTATCTTGATGATTGAAAGAATCCAATTTCTTACTAAAATATTTTTTTAGCTTAAATGAGAAATTTTCGTAGTTATATCGACTCCTTCTGTATCTACTATGTAGCACTAGCAGGAAAGGAAAAGGATCGATCGAGTCATCAAAAAAATAACGGTTTTCAGAATTTTGGTGTAAGTCTAAACCGTCAATCCGAGAACTAAAACAAAGTAGAAAATTATCGGAATCTTTTATGTTACCCTAATTATTTTGACAATTTAGATAATTAGCATTAACCCATCCTTCCTTTCCATCAACTTGACTATTAGGACCGTTAATAACACGAATATAAAACCAAGGATTTTCACCTTTGAGATATTGTACAACGTTATCATTATCTAATCCTGCTATTGATTCCCCATTGGGATTTTTACGCACAGCTAATTGTCCTGTTTTAATATTAGTAACAGAACATTTATCGGGGGATAAAGAAGACGGCAAAGTAGTTTGACTATTGCTGGATTCCGTAGTTATTTGCTGATTTATTGGTTGATTATTAATTTCATTAATGGGAGAATTTTCCTCTTTATTTTCACTTACTAAGTTTTGATTAGTTTGAGGAGTAGAATTAAGTGTTCCCGTATTCATTACTTCTTCTATTAAAGGATTTAATTGCCAAAATATTGTCCCTGTTTCCTTATCAATTAAACTCAAATTATACCCTGTACCTATTATTTGTTTATTACCAGCACCAGGGTTTTTTATCATTTCATTAATAGGTGGAATAGTATTATAATACTGAATGATTTTATCTAATTCAATATTAAAACTTACCTCTACCATTAGGCGATTTTCAGTTAAAATTTGTTTAGCATCTTCTGGGATTATATTTTTTATATTTATATTTGAACTTTGTGAAATATCATTCCAATTTAATTGTGCTTCAAAATAACGTCTTATTTTTTCAGATAAAAATAGATCATAATATAAAAGGAAACTGGTATTACTATTTTCAATTCCAGTTACTAGAGTATTCATATCTTTATAGGCAGATGTACTTGCTTCGTAACTTATTCTAAAAGAGTTTCTAAGATTTACCTTTAATTCTTGATTTTCGGGTGAATATTCATAGAGTTTTTGTTGATTTGGATCATTTGTGACGTTTACCAGTGTTGGTATTTTTACAGTGAATAAAGTATCAGCAAAAGTAAATCCTAATTTGTTTTCTAGTTGTTTAATTAAATCATTTGTTCTTTGTTGATACTGTTCGGCGGTTTCAAAGTCATCTTTGGCTAAATTTTGAGTACTAAAAAAGATAATAATTTCTTGCCAAAAATTAGCTAAATCTTCCAAAGAATTAAAACTGCATTTATTACTAAAATTAAGAGTGTGTTTTACTTCAAAAATTTCCTCTTGTGTTAATAAAGGAGATACATCTAAACTAAATTCTTCACAGGTATAAAGTTTAGGTTCTTCCGTTACGGCTACATCTGGTGTTTCGGTTTCTGTGGGGTTTATATTTTCCGATTCAGTGGTCGTATTTTCAGTAGTGGCATTTTCATTTAATATATTGCTACAACCTTGTAAATTTAATAATAAAAAACTAAATAACAAGATAGAACTTTTTAAAATGATATTCTTTTTTAACATAGTTTTTGTTGATAATAAACAGTCAACGTAGATGGGGGCTACTTTTTTTATTGTATCGCACTACGCACGATTGTAAATACTAGATAATAAGTTTTTCAATACGATAGATAGATAGATAGATAGGGAAGAAAAACGCTAAATTTCTGGGAAGGTTTGTGAGAGCGCAAATCTGACTGAAAGAAATTGTATATTGAAGGAGATGAGAATTGAGTTAAGAGGGGTTAGTGGAGAGTGAAATATTGAGTGGGGGGATAATAATTAACACAATGGGGTTTAAATGCTTCTTCTAGGTGTGATAAACAGTATCAAGGTATAAATTTACCTGAAAGAAATTTCAAGCCCCTTAAAAGCGAATTATTTGGGGCTAATATTTTTTTAGGGCAACGGCGAAAGAAAAAAAAGATTTGTAGATATTTTAAGTAGTAAAACGTAAATACGTCTCTTTATATAAGAGAGTATATATAGATTTTATTGATGTAATTAGGTAGAGTAAACGAGGTGTTTTTTACGGCATCGGTTAGTCAATTTGAGGCAACTGGATAGGGTGAAAAATGCTAAATGTGAGGGAAGGTTTGTGAGATTTAGATTATGTAAAAATTTATAAATATTTAGTGAGGGGATGGTCAACAGAGGGTTATAGTTAAAACTAAACAGTAGGTTAGTTCTATATTGGAGGTATGGCGTATGTCAAGATTGGGGGGCGAAACAATCTCTAATACCTCGGTGGCTACGAATATACATCGGGCTACTAATGCTACCACTGACACTCAAGTTATTGCTATGTGGCTTTCCGATAAGAGTAAAACTAGCATTAAAACTTATGCGATCAATGTCAAGCAGTTCTTGGATTTTGTCAACTTACCTCTGCAAGAGTTGACTATTGATGATATTTTTCTTTATCGTTCTAGTTTAATACAACGAGGCTATAAGCCCCAAACCATTTGTAGTAAAATTATGGGGGTCAAAAGTCTGCTTACTTTTGCTCATAAGATTGGCTACATTAATTTTAATGTCGGCGCCATCGTTAAGGGTATGAAGGATAAAGATAATCTCAATGAAAAGATTATTACTTTTGAGGATGTGAAGCGCTTATTTTCTGTCATTGATAATCCTCAGCATCGTATTTTATTTCGTACCATCATTAATACAGGGTTGCGTATCACTGAGTTATGTCGTCTTAAATGGACTGATTTACGGGATAATCTTTTGACCGTACAAGGCAAGGGGGAGCGGACGAGGGTACTAACTTTGCATGAGGATTTACTTCGAGACATTCTCTGGTTATACCGCCCTTATAATATCTATATTTTTACCAGTCTTAGAGGTAATAGTTTATCTCGCAGTAATGTCCACGGCTATTTGAAAAGGTATCTGAAAAAGGCGGGATTAAATGAGGATATATCATGCCATTGGCTCAGACATACTTTTGCTTCTACTGCTTTGGCTAATGGTGCGGATTTACTTTTAGTATCTAAAAGTTTAGGGCATAGTAATATTTCCACTACTAGCCGTTATCTTCATACTATTAAAACTGAATGTGCTACTGACTACGTTGATTTTTAGGAGGATAGAGTCTCGATACCATCTCGATGAAATCCTCTCCTCCTTCCTCAGATTCTGTTTTCTCTGGGAAGTTTGGCTTTTAATAGCAAGGGGTAAAAAATGTTTGCCAATTTTGCATAAATCTTGCTTTAGTCACTGATAGATATATGAGTAAATGAAATTTATGAAGCTCTATTCATCTTGTAATAAAGTAATGTACAGCTAGAATATATCAATTATGAAGAAAAATCTGAAAACTTTATTAAATTCGACTGTTTTAATGGGATCAATCTTGACGAGTTCTTTCGTTACTATTAGTGCCTCTGCTCAAACTACAAGTGCAGTTATTTTTGACCCTCCCTCTAATGTTCGATCGACTCCTAACGGGCAAATTCTTTGTAGTGTTAAATCTGTTACTTCTATTAATACTTATGGCTCGACTAATGGTTGGTATATAACGGATGTGTGTGGAAGAAGGGGTTACATTCATCATAGTCAAATCCGTTTTGAAACTTATTCTGAATCTGTTAAAAATCCAGGTTGTTTAGTAACTAATATAAGAACAGGACAATTAGCCCTGCGTAAAAGTCCAGGGGGAGAATCGATCGCTGGGTTAAATAACGATAACTCGGTTCAGTATATTCGAGGTGATTTTCCTTGGTTTTATGTTAGGGTGACTCAAGGACCTAATCGGGCAGTCACTGGTAGAACTGGATGGGTAAATGCTAATTACTTAGAATGTTTTTGGGATTAGAAAATAGATTAGAAGATTTAGAGATTAAACCTTACACCGTTGTAAGCCAACCATTGTTTCTTCTCTAAATAATCTGGGATGACTTGTTCTAGCTTTTGCCAAAATAATTGATTATGGGATGGTTCTAATAAATGGATCATCTCATGTACTAATAAATACTTGATTATTTCAGGAGGAAGCATTGCTACTCGCCAATGAAAACAAAGGTTTTTATTATCCGTACACGATCCCCATCTCGCCCCTAATTCTCTGACTTTTATTGATTTAGGTTCGACACCTATACGGTGATTGAAAAAACTAATTTTATTGTTTAAATAAGTAAGTAGATGTGTTCTATACCATGCAATAAAATGTTCTCTAGCTGATGGTAAGGCTGTATTTAATAAATAAAATTTTCCTTGATATAAATTCAGAGGATTATGATTGATCTCATAGTTAATAATTTTTAGTCTATAGCTACGTCCTAAATAATAGAAGCCCTCCCCTGATACATATTCTTTTGTCGGTTGATTTTGGTTTAAATTTTCTTTTCTGATTAAATGACGATAAATCCATAAACGACGTTTTTCTACAGTTTTTGCGATCGCATCTTCGGAAGCATCTGGAGGCACAACTAAAATTAAATTTCCGTCTCTTTCAACTGTGATTCCTATGGTTTTACGTTTTTTACTCAGGCGTAATTCAAATTCTAATTCACCGAATGTAATCGTGTTCATTGTCGAAAAGGGCAAAGGAGATTATAACAAAACAAATGATTTGAGAATATCTAATTAGTTAAATATATATGTTTATGACGAGCTAATTGTACTAATTCATCGGCTAATTTTTCTTGTTGTTCAAAAGGCACTAAATCACGATCGTCAATATATTTTATCAGGGTTAGCCGTAAATCTCTTTGTTTAATTTGATTTCGCCAAAAATGAACTATTCTAATTTCATCCTTAATTAATTTGACTATTTCTTTTGTAGCTTGAATTTGTTGGTTTAATTCTACGATCGAATATTGTTCAATTAAACTTAAAAATGGTCTTTCTGTGACAGGGTTTAAGCCTGTATTGTCTTCTTGACGACCTTTTTTTATATCTTGAACTAAATCCTGTAAAGCTATTACTTGATTTTCCCAATTTTCTTTTAATTGTTCTACTATTTCCTCTAGTTTTTCACTGAGTTTTTTATAGTAACTAGGATCATCATTATAATTATCGCTGATATAGGCGCGAGCGGCGTGTTCCATTGCGGCGGCTTGAGTTTTCGGGTTTTGATATTCTTCTACTTTTCGATCGAACTCTGGGGATAATATATCAATGGGGGGTATATGAGGATTAATACCTTGAATGGTTATATATTGATCAATTAAAGCGTTTACTTTTTCTTTAGCATCCACTAAGTTTAATTGTTCATCTCGATATAAGTCCGCTACAGATTTACGAATTAAGCCGAACTGTTTAGCATCTTTCAGGTAAGGTTTTGCTTCTGGGCGAGGTAAAATTTCATCCAAGCTATTGAGAAAATCCTTTAAATATTCAGCAAATATTACCCTAAACTTTTCCCCTTGATCGATAAATAAATTTAAAGTTTCTTGCAGATTGTTATAGTCACAATTATGCTCTTTAAATAAATTGATTACCCGTTGGTGTTTATCTTGTAGCTTTGGTAATTCGTCTCTTATATCCTTTAGTGCTAATTCTAAATCATTAATGTCGTACATTGCCAAGGCTGAAGCTATATCAACGCCATAATAGTCAACCACTAAACCATAACCTTTTTTTGCATGGGTGCGATTCACACGGGCAATCGCCTGTAGCAATTCATGCTCTTTAATAGTACGATCCAAATATAAAACTTGTTCTAAGGGTGCATTAAACCCTGTTAAGAGCATACTTTTAACAATCAGGAAGGCTAAACCATCTTGATCAAGAGGCTTTTTAAAACGGTTTCTATGAGTCTCTTGGTTACTTTCATTTGTCCATTTCTGCCAACTAGGGGGATCATCTTTACTGCCTGAAATCACAGGGGCAAATTCTAAACGCTTAATAGTATCAAGATGTTGGTAAGCAAGGGCTAAAAATTGGGTTGTCTCGTCTAAAGTTTCGATACTTGACATATCTATTTCTTTTAGAATAGTGGCTCGTTTTTCTAATTCCTCTATTAATTGTTGTTGGGCTTTGTTCAATGCTTCATAATATTTAATGGAAGCACTACGGCTACTGACGGCAATTTGAGCTTTAAACCCATTGGGCAAGATATGGCTAATATAATGCTTTAGCATATCTTTGGCTTTGGCTTCAATAATTTCTGTGGCTTCTAAAACTTGATTTTTGTTGGCATATTTTTGTTTAATAACGGCTTTTTCTGCTTCGCTTTTATCTTGAAAAATTAAGTCAAATATCTGATCTAAATCATCCCCTTGTTTAACTTTTGCCCTTGCTTCAATGCCTTCGTAATAAATTGGTAATGTCACCCCGTCTTCTTGAGAATCTTTAATAGTATATTGATCAATGTAACTCCCAAAAATTTGAGAGCTAGTCTTCTTGGCACTTTTAACAATGGGTGTACCTGTAAAGCCAATTTTGGCACAGTTGGGCAAGGCTTGAGAAAGGTTGAGATGTAGGGTATTTGTATGGGAGCGATGGGCTTCATCGATAAAGACTAAAATATCTTCTGAGGGATTAAGATTGTTACTAATACTAATTTGGTTATTGTTGCTATTTTCTTCTTCTGTATCTGTATCGCCTCTAAATTTTTGAATCATGCCGAAAACTAACCCCGATCCCTCTTGAGCTAGTAATCGCTCTAATTGTCTCACGTTTTTGGCTTTTTGCATCGGTTCACCTGTTAATACGGCTGATTCTGCTAGTTGTTTTTCTAAGTCGGTGCGATCGGTAATTACTACTATTTTAAATCTTCTTAGGGCTGGAGTGGTTCTAATTTTCTTGACTAAATAAACCATTGTGAGGCTTTTTCCAGCCCCTTGGGTATGCCAAATTATTCCTCCTCTTTGATCGGTGTCACCGTGTTGGCTACGGGTGGGATTCTTTTCTAGGCGATCGATCGTTTTATGTACGGCTCGATATTGTTGATAATAGGGGATAATTTTGGTAATTTTAGTTTGTTCTCTAGTAAAGAGGGTAAAGTTTTGCAGTATGTTTAGTAAATGAGAAGGTTTTAACATCCCTGCGATTAACTTTTGACGATTATTAAGCCCCGTTACGCCTAATTGATTAGCTATTTCTGTTTCTGGGGTGGGATAAGTATCTTTCCAAGGGGTATAATCGCTATGAGTACCACCCACAGCGCCCACCACCGCTTGATGTTGAGAGACGGCAACCATCAAAAGATTATAGTAAAATAATTTTTCTGCGCCTTCTGGGGTATTGCTATGACGTTGATTAGAATATTTTAATAAGTCGGTAATTGCTTGTTCGAGGGGATTGTTGAGTTTTGGGCTTTTACATTCAATGACGACTAGGGGAATACCATTAACGAATAGCACTATATCAGGCACAATATAGCCTTTATCTCCTGTTAGCCAAGGGGGATCAACTCGAAATTGATTTATGGCTAAAAAATCGTTATTTTCGGGGTTTTCAAAGTCTATATAATGAATAGTGGTGTTTTTGCCGTCTTTTCCTTCGGTTACTGTACCTTCCCAGAATAATCCGCTTACTTGCTGATTAATTTCTAATAGACTATTACCTGTAACTCTTGTTAAGATTGTAACGGCGGTATCGATTTGACTATCTTCTAACCATTGTTGACCATTTTCGTCTAAATTAATTCTTTTTATGGCTTTTTTCAGTCTATCTGTTAAGATTACTTCTTTAAAGCTCTCTCGATCGGTCATTTCAGGAATAAAACGATCGCCCTCTAAATGTTGCCAGTTTAGTAGTTTTAAATGTTCAATGGTGGGCAATTCTGAAAGTAAATATTCTGGTGTCTGTTGGGGCATTTTTCAAAAAAGGCAAGGGTTAAACGAGAAATATAAACTATGATTAGTGTTTAGTTATAATATCTTAGTCAATTTTATTTGCCACGGCTATGAATAAATATATTTATTAAAAATTTCTCCCCTTGTTACTCTAGCAGTTCTATTATTCGTTCCTCCATACATATACTTGTAATAATTGCCAAACTCGTTATTTTGATGTTTATTGTTCATAATATTTTCTTCTAATTGTGCTAATTTATCAGCTAAGTTTTCTGGGATATTTCCTTGATGTTTAGCTATTTCAACCACCAAAGTAAAAAAGTTGGATTTGCGATACCAAATTGAATCATTAGGTAATTTTAAATCTTGAATAATAGCAAAGGTTTTGATCAATAGAGCTTTAATATGATTTTTATTTTTATATTCATCATTAAATTGCACAATATAAGTTTCGATTTCTTTATCTTGGGAAAAATAACCCCCTTCTTCTATAGTTGACATCACTAGCAAAATAAAATGTAAATCCGCCATGCGGGTAAATTCTGATTCATAAAAAACAGGAAATTCACTTAAATTAATGTTATGTAAAATATCTTTAGCAGTTTGGATAAATTCACCGTTATAAATAGCGTTATGAATTTCTACATCTTCTAGTTTAAATTTAGTTAAATTAATTCTTCTAAATACTTCTCTAATATCTTGTTCACTTACTTCTCCTATATCTCTGACTACCATTTGATACGATAAAAATTTACGCTTTTCCTCTTCTATTAAATCTTGATATTTAGAGATTTTTTTTAAAGGTTTTTCATGTTCCCCATCAATATATTTTTTAATAGTTGTTAATCTTTGTTGTCCATCGATTACATATTCAATAGTCCGCAACTTTTGAGTATCAATTTCTCCTTGACAAACATAAATCTCAGGAAAAGGATAACCTTTTAAGATAGTATCAATAAATTCCTCTTGATGATCATGAGTCCACACAAATTTACGTTGAAAGTCTGGTTTAAGAATCAATTTACCACTTTCTATATTTTGGTAAATA
The DNA here is from genome assembly GCF_050753365.1 of Geminocystis sp. CENA526. NCBI lineage: Bacteria > Bacillati > Cyanobacteriota > Cyanophyceae > Chroococcales > Geminocystaceae > Geminocystis > Geminocystis sp. CENA526. The sequence goes on along the minus strand of NZ_JBLZFY010000017.1, from coordinate 22,516 downwards.
TCGGCGATAGTTGGGTTCGTTACTGAAGGCTTAATTTGTTGTGCTAACATTTTTATTCCTAATTTTTTGGGTGTTAATAATTTGTTTTAATGAACTTATTGTATATTTTTCAAAGTGAGAATAACTTTTAAATACTCCTGCTGAAACTTTATAATTTCCTATCTCTGATTTACCGTAAGAAATTGATTTGAAAAAGTCAAACCATTCTTGTTTTAATATATCAACTCCAAAGGATAAGGGTAGTTTATCGGGGCGAATCCAACCGATGGCAGTATATTCAAGGAAGGAGTGATATTGATTTAATTCTGTCACGGTTATACTTTTTCTCGCTTTTCTTAATTCCATCTGATAGTCATAAATTGGTTCTAACATTTTTTCGTAGAGTTGAGATGAAACAATGGCTACATCTATATCAGAATCATAGTCAAATGGTTTTTGTTTAAAAAGACTAAATCCTAATTTTGCCGAACCTGTAATATAGATTTCATAAAAGGCAATGTTAAATTGATTGGCGATTTTTTTTCTAAATTCATAATATTCATTTTCTCTATTATTAAATATATGGGGTGTGCCATGAATTAAATATTTGCGACAAAAATCTGTTATTTCTTCTTCATTTTTTAGCTCAGTTAATCTGTTTAAAAAGGCTTCTAATTTATCCATTTTGAGGAGGAGCAGTAAATCTTATTTCTTTCATTTATAAGTCTATCCCCTCCCAAAGTTCTTCAAGGGGGTAGGTTTTTCCTTCTTTAGCATCTATTAAACTTTGTTTTAAGTCGGTTATGAGTTGCTCTTTACTGTCATTTTCTTCGGTAATTTTAAGGTTAAGTTTTTCGATGATAGTCTCCCAAATGCTTAGGGGAATTAAAACATCGGTGGGTTTTCGTTCTTGATTTGTTAGATAGCGAATTTGATTGTTTAATGTGTCTATATTCATATTGTTTATTAATTTTACAAATGATTTACTCTTACTTTTCCTGTTAATAAATCCTGCATTAATCCTTGTTTTTTCTGTTTTAATTTCTTTAAATATTGCTCTTCTTTTTCGATCGCCCTCTCTTGGGTATCTAAAATTTTAGCTATTTTTTCCTGTTCATTGAAAGGAGGTATAGGAATTAAAATATTTCGTAAATTTTTTAAACTAATAGCAGGTTGTGCTGTTTCTGTTTTTAATAAGTCCACTTTGCCTATATCATAATAATAATGAAGAAGTTTTAAAATATATTCAGTTTTAGCTTTATTTGGATGAATAGAAATTTTCAAGGAATTACCAGCTAATATTCCTACTGAATGATCTTTTGGTAAAATAGCAGAAGTACCGCATTGCGCCCCTATTTTAGCCATAACAATATCACCAGCTTCGACTGCACTTCTTTTCTGAGTATTAAACAAAAATTGATCTACATAAACGTAAGATTCAGCAAAAAACTTTCCTGATGTTACAAAGCCACTTTGAATAACTGGGATTCCTTGTTCTCGATAATGTTCAGTCTTTAAATTACTTCCAAAAGGTCCATCAACAATAGCATAAGGTTTATCTGTACTAATTGATTCAAGAGTAGCAACTTCCCAAGTAATAGGAATTTTACCTAAAGGAGAATCTTTAAATTGTTCGGGGTGGGTGTCAGGGTTTCTTAATTCGCCCTTTTCGTCTAATCCTCTGGTTAATAAGTCTTGTAATAATCCTGCTTTGATTTGTTTTAGCTTCTTGATTAATGCCTCCGTAAGTTCGATCGAACTATCCACTTTATCCAATATCTCCGCTATCTTTTCCTGTTCTTTTCGAGGAGGTTTTACAACAAAAATAGAAGAAAAATCACGTCTTGAAATTTCATCAAATGTACTTCCACTAGCTAATCTAATCATTTCAGAAGCAATAAACTTGAGAAAGTGATAATAGAAATTTGGGTTACAAGATTGATTAGTTACGATACTTTTAAATCCTTGATTTGTGGTTATAGGAATTTGAGATATAGCAACATAACCAATAGTTGCTCTTGTGGTTATAAGCAAAGTATCTTTAGGCATTAAATTAGCTGAACTACCTATTAATCCAGCCTTTGTAATATATTCTCTAGTTTCTGTTAAATATTTTCCTTTTAGACTTGTAATTTCTGTTGGAGTAACCCATGCTATATCACCTCCCCAAAAACTAGGATTATCTCTACTTGGTGTACCACCTGAATAAATAGTTCCGATGTCTTCTATTGTCACAATTTCCCAATCATCAGGAATTAAACCTAGTGGCGAATCCTTAAAACCCATATTTTTAGACATAACCCAACCCCTCAAAAAAAGAATTTAACTCATTAACAACCTGACTTCTTTCCTCCTCAAGACAACGAAAAGTAACCCGATATTTATCCCACCAATTCTCAACCACAGCAATAACCTGTTGACGGTGTGCCGTTACATAACGCTCTAATTCTTGCTCTAAACCTTCAAAAAAGATAGCTAACACCAGCTTTTGACATTCATCATCCCTTAAAGCCCTTCTAGCCTCGTCTAAACGCTCAATTAAGTTATTTTTTAACTCTTTCAGTTCATTTTTAGCCTCCTTTAGCCTTTCCTTTAACTCATTATAGGGCTGTAACTGTTCCTCAATTTCCGTTATTTCCCCAGTAATAGGAATAACAAAAGCCTCTAATTCCGCCAATTCTTGCTCTAATGCCCTAGTATCTTCCCCTAGCTTCTTCTTAGCTGCGATCGAACCCTTATCCTTCACATTAGCACTGCGATTTAACCACTTAATTCTTTTTTCCGCATCCTTAATACTAGCTTTCAACTCCTTAACCCGATTATCCAACTCCTTCGCCACATTAACCACCTCTTCCCCTTCTTCCGTATCCTCTCCCCCTTCTCCTTGCTCAAAACTCTCCTTTTCCTGCTCTAATTCCGCAATTTTTCCCTCTACCGTTTCAATTTCTGCCAAATAATCCGCCAATAACACTTTAACTAACTTATGATTAAGGGGATCAAACTTAGCTTTATTGCTACTGTCATCATTATCCCCTAAACCATCCTTAATAGTATCCACCCAACTATCAACCAAACCATTAAAACCCGACTCCGATAAAGTGCGCAACTCATAACGCACCTCATCCCACCAACTAGCGATAACACCAGCCACCTTAAACCTATCCAATAACCCCACAGGTTGCAGAGACTCCACAAAGGAAGCCATAAAATCGGTTCTTAACTGCATTACTGCCTTATTTTCGGGCAATTTAGCCAAATTAGGGGCGTTCAACTCCCACCACCCCTTAAAAGCCTTATTTAACTCTTGTTCTTTGGCAATCACACCTTTATCCTGTTCAATAAAAGGCTTAATCTGGTTTCTTTCGGTGATATGGGGGATAAAATCAAAATATTCCACGATGTTTAAGTAGATAGATAAATTAGGTTTTAATTCAATTTCCCCCTTCTTAAGAGAAAAACTGTCATTCCGAGCTTGTCGAGGAATCTCAGAGATACTTCGCTCCACTGCGTTACACTCAGTATGACATATAGGTGCATTAGGGGGGATCATTTTTTTTATTAAAAGGGGGGTTTATTACAATACAATTTATTTCTGTAAATCATTATCTCACAATGAAATAAATTTCATTGCTAATAGCTTAACTCTACGGGCATTGAGTTAATTTTTTTGTAAAAATTATGTTTCTTGACTAACCTGCATAATTGCTCATTTTGATAATCATTGAATTATTCATTATATTTTAAGCTAAACTAGGAACATCCATAAACGTACAGAAAAACTGGACAGGTTATCATAATATGTTTTCGATCGAAACCACTTACACTCAAGCTAGAGAAAATTTAGCCAATCTTTTAAACGACATAGAAAATGACAACACTATTGCCGTAGTTAAAAGACGGGGGCATAAAGATATTGCCCTTTTGTGTGCCGATGAATTATCTAGCATTTTAGAAACTATATATTTATTGCGATCGCCTGTCAATGCACAACGTTTATTAGAAGCATTAGAAGATTCAAAAAAATGGGATAGTCAAACACCTCCATCTCCTAACAGTCTTGATGAATTATGTGAGGAGTTAAAGATTGAAAGATAAAAAGAAAAAAACCGAGAAAAATCAATCTTTAAGTATCAATTCAAGATTTCCCGTATTTCACCCTCGTTTTAGGGAAGATTTAGCATGGTGGTATCGCACCGATAAAACCAAAGCTAATAAAATTCTGGATTTAATAGAAGCTATTATAAAATCTCCCTTAGAAGGTATAGGTAAACCTGAACCACTAAAATTTTTAGATTCTGATACATGGTCTCGTAGAATTGATTTAGAACATAGATTAGTTTATCGTGTCACTGCCGAAAGAATCGACTTTTTACAAGCACGTTACCACTATCAAAAACAATAAAATTCCCCAATTATTAAGAGAGGTTAGGGGAATCATTATCAAGGTAAAATTGTATGTTGTTTAGTCGCTTTAGCTGACTTTTGCTATTAGCTTTGTCAATTTATTGCAAAGCGGTTTATTACAAGACAATTTATTTCTGTAAATCATTATCCCACAATGAAATAAATTTCATTGCTAACAGCGAAACTCTACTAAAGTGAGTTTGATCGCCTATTGAGACAGGAGTTAGGGGTGAGGGTTTCTAGGGACTAAAATTTCGATCGAGTTAAAACCATGAGCTTGAAGTAAAGATAATTGGGCATTCACTTCTCTTTTAGGAATACCGCCTAAAATATGGGCAGTAACATCATGATTTTCAGGAGGGGGAGCATTATCAGCATAACGGCGAATATTGCAATTATAATCATTCTGGGCTAACTCCTCCTTACTAACCACCGTGCCATAGCCTGAAATAGACTTAAACTCCGTAAAAGTTGAGATAATCTTCTCGATATGCTCAGGTTTGAGATAATTTTGCGCTCTACCAGCATAATATTCAGCATCAGCATTAATAAATAATACCTTACCCAGACGCTCTGGGGATTTTGCCCCCGAATGACGCATTACTAAAATACAAGCAGGGATACCAGTACCATAAAATAAATTAGGAGGTAAACCGATGACAGCTTCTAAACAATCCTTTTCAATCAAACTTTTACGAATTTTTTGCTCATCACCTCCACGAAATAACACCCCATGGGGCATTACTGTCGCCATAATTCCATTTGGTTTTAACATAGATAACATATGTTGAGCGAACATTAAATCGGCTTTTTTGCCCGTTTCTGGACACCAACCATGACTAAAACGCTCTTTAAATTTAATCTCTTTTTTCGTGTAATTCTGAGAAAAAGGGGGATTACTCAAAACTCGATCGAACCGCATTAATTCATTACCATCTAAATGTAGAGGATTAGCGAGAGTATCATCATTGTGAATATTAGCATCCCTAATTCCATGCAAGAGCATATTAATTTTACAGATAGCCCACACACCGCCATTATTATCCTGCCCTGCTAAAGCCAAATTACGAGAATCACCACCGCATTCTTCTACATATTGCTTGGCTTGAATCAACATACCTCCCGAACCAATACAGGGATCATATATTGACATACCTTCTTCGGGTTTTACCAAACGCACCATTAACTGCACCACATCACGGGGAGTATAAAATTCACCGCCTTTTTTACCCGCCGAATCGGCAAATTCAGCGATTAAATATTCATAAGCCGCCCCCAACAAATCAGGAAAGACAAAATCATCATTGCGTAAACGATACTTACTAAAATGCTGAATTAAATCCCTTAACTTACTATCTGACATCCGATTACTACCCACCTGACGGTTAAAATCAATATGTCCTAGTACACCATTTAAAGCCTCATTATTTTCTTCTAATGCTCCCAGTGCTTTGTTTAAACCATCGGCAACATTTTTGTGTAACTCATCTCGAATATATTGCCACCGTGCCTTTTCTGGGATAAAAAAAGTTTTTATGTAACTATTCGGTGATTCTGCTCGTTTTTTTGCTTCTTCTTCACTTCTTCCTCTCGCTATATTATCCTTAATAATATTTTCATACCTTTGCTCAAATATATCTGAAGCCCTCTTTAAGAAAAGCATCCCGAAAATATATTCTTTAAATTCCGAAGCGTCCATTTTCCCCCGTAAAATATCCGCCGCCGTAAATAAATGTCTTTCTAGTTGAGGTAAAGTTAATTTTGCCATCCTTAATAATTTTTTTATTGTTTGATTATAGTATGTTCTCTACTCTTATTTATCAATACTTCTTAAGTTCTTATTTAATAAGTACTATAATTTTCAGCAAGTAATAAGAAATTGACTTTATTTAACTCAATATAATCATCAAGAAAAACTTGATCTTTCATAACTAAGTTTGAATCATCAGGACGATAATCAGGAATCCAAAAACTACTTTTAATATTAGGAATAAGGTTATTATCAAAATGTTGTTTTAATCTTTTTTGCAATAAATATTCATAAACAAATTGCTTTCTCACATTTTTTTCTTTATTTTCTTTTTGATTATCGGTATTAAAAAAATATTCAGAATCATAGTATTTTATATCAATTACGTTAATTGAAGTATTCTTATTATTCAATATTTTATTTATAAATTTTTCAAATTGATTTTTAATATCTTCTTCTGATTTATCTCTTAAAAGCGATCGAGTAAAAACATTAAAATCATTAAATTTACCACGATTATCAAAAGTAATATCTAATGGTTTAAATATCCTTTCACAAAATCTATCCCAAGTAAATATATTGTTTTTTAGAGCTAAATAAAAAAAGTGATTAAAATAATTCATTAGGTTAAGACATTTGTTATCTATGATTTCGGAAATTTCCCAAAATGAAAAATAATTTGTAGGTAAAGAATAATTGATAATTAAATATTGATTGTCTCGATTTTTATATATTTTTCCCAACTCTTTAGCTGTATAAATGTTTTGTTCTTGACCAATATAAACAATGTTAATAAATATTGATTTACCTTCTTGATAAGTTTTAAAACCATTATCATATCTAAATTGTGTTTTATAACCATAGTTATCCCAATCAGTAATCAATATTTCATAAGTTTTTTGTTGAATAAAATCACTATTTTTTGAACTAAACAAAACAGCATCGGGATTTAAAGAAACACCATTTATTCTAAAAACATTGTCAATGTCAATTACTTTTTCTGATGCTTTAAGTTTATCTATAATTCTCGGACTTAAATATTGAGTATCACAATGTAATAAATAAGATAAATTATTATTTTGTGCTAAGTAAGTTAAACACATTGATTCCCACACTGTATGAAAATTATTTATACCCCAAATTTCCCCTTCTTCGACTTGATTTAAGTCGCCATATAAAAATAGTTCGATCGCATCATAATATTCCCAATAATCAGCATCTTTTATCGGTGTATAATTATCGATCGTTTCTAAAGCATCTTTGAGTAAATTTAAAACAGATTCGTAAGTATTCTCATCAAAAAGGCTATCTTGAGAGTTTAAATAACGTTCTCTAAAATCTTCACCTAAAGATATAATTTGCGGATTTATTATTTCTTTTAATTGCTGTTTTATTTCACAAAATAAGTGGCAATACATTCTAACTACATCAGTAGATTCAAATTGAACTACTTTTTTCGGTAGAAGCATTTGATCCACATAAATAGCATTATTAGGCAAATAAACCCCTTGATGTAAATATTTATGAATTTTGCTTAAATCAAATTTATCACTCTTACCTAATCGAGAGGCTAAACTTAAAATTTTTGGCTCATTATAAGCATCTAATAATTTACCAAGAATATCAATTTTAGAATAAAAAATATTTTCGTTATCTTCTCCATCGTCTTGGATATTAGAACCAATTTTAGTTTTTACAACTCCATCTCGATTGTTCGTTAACTGCTTACTATTATTATCTAAATAACCCCTCTCTAAGCAAATATTTTTAAAAGTTGTAAAAATTTTATAAAAAAGAAAAAATAAATCTTTTTTAGTATTAAAATTATCTAATTTAGATTTTTGTGAATTAAAACCTTTTGGTAAACAAAAACGCAAATTATCTTCCTGTTTATCAATACCAACAAAAGAATACTTATTATTGATAACTAATTGTAAAGAGTTAAAGTTAATCATTATATACAAACATATTTTTACTTATTGATAATAATTAGGTTGTTATAAGCATTTTTAAAAAGGATATTTTTCTAGATGCTGTTTTTCTCCCAACTGATAAACTTTTGCTAAAAATCTTTCTGTAAAAGCTAATAAATCTGAATAAAGGGCTAGTTTTACTGACGAATTTTCATCATCACTTAGAAAACTCTCTAAAGGTTTTTTATCTCTAGCAAATACACTATCCCATAAATAAAACATTAACTTATCTTTCACTTGTTGAAGCTCAATATTATCATTTTCTGGCTTGATAAACCACCATCCAATCATTTTATCTTCAATACGTCTAATAGTTTGATAATTAGATTTAATTAACTCATTAATGCCTACTATATAATAGTACCAAGATTCTTGAAATTGATCATTAATAATTAATTTAACATCTAATAATTCTGGAGGAATATCATCGTAAAAAAATGCTCCCACTGGTGCTTTAACAAATTCCCAATCCCAACGTCTTTTAAAAGCAGTATCAAGATAATAAATTGATTCATCTGAGGTGTTGATTGTGGCAATAATTGATAAATTAGGAGGTAATTTTATTTGACATTGTTGTAAAAGATTGCAAATTAAAAAACCTTCATAATTATTTTGATCCCTAAACTTTTCTGATTCTTTAGTTAATACTTTATCATAACTATCTTTTCCAATATCTGAAAATTGTACGTTAATTTCATTATGTGTAGAAATCTCAACTTTTATATTCATAGCTTGAAATAAACCGACTAATTCCATTTCAGAAATATCGATTTCATAGCTTGACCATCCATCACTTTCTCGGTCTAATAATTGAAAAATATTACCAAAAATAGCGGCACTATTTCCTCTATTTAACTCATCAATTACTAATAAATAATTCTCATTTTTACCCTCAATTAGAGATTTATAAGCCTTTCCTAAAATCTTCAAAAAATGTCCGGGATAAAATTTATAAATTACTGAGCTTCCCTGAGTAAAAGGTAATAATTTACCCATAAAATCAGCATAACTATATTCAGGATGAAAAACAGCTTTCACGATATTGGAAGAAGTTTTAGTAAATTCATCAATCTGAATATTTAATTGTTGTTGAGCAATGTCACGAATTTGATAACTTTTACCTGTACCCGGACTTCCGAACAAAATTTTTTGAATTGGTTTCATTAATATATTACTTGAAAAATTTATTTGATTATTTATTTCACGAAATCCGTAAACTGGACGATTTGATAATTTATTTATTTGTATAATTTTATAACCATCCCCTGACAAAATATTATTATATCTTTTAAGTAATTCCTGTACATTTTCCAATTCTCTAACAGCAGGATGTAATGTTTCACAGAGAAATTTTAATAGATACTCGTCATCATTACCATCATTCAGGTTAAATCGATCTTCTTCATCTTTAAAAATCCAGTTATTATTTGGCAAATCCCAGTTATTGATTCGATGTTGCCAAATATCACCTTTAGCATCTTTGAATCTACCATCAGTTGATGGTAATTTTTCTAAATCATACAGTCTTTCTAAAAATTTAATTTCCTCATCATCTTCTCCATAATCCCCCCAATAATTGAATTCTTTGTAAAATAAATTAGCAATTTGTCTTCTAGTAACCTCTGTAATTTTCTTCATCTTGTCATTTATTTAAACTTGTTATAATATATAATTGAGATGTACAACTTTATTTTTAAATCTACGACTTTATTTAAAATAATACAACTTTATTCCCTTATCACAAAAGGCAATCGCACCACCCCTAAAATTATTCTACAGTAACTGTTTAACTTTCAATCGCCATTAGGCGTTTATCACGAATACCTACGGGAACTTATCATGAAAATTTTAAATCTATTTAACCATGTAGCCATAGTCGAGAAACAAGGACATTGTGACGCCCTCTGCCCTACTCACATTCAAAAATCTAAATAATCAAAAGGAGAGTTACCGCCCCTGTTAACCACAAAAACTATAAACTTATTAAAGTATTCCTACAATTATGGCACACTTAGATTTATATAATCAGCAAACAACTGACACCCTTATAAAAACTCACGAATCTATTTACAAGTCTATTTCAGAGATTCGAGAACAATTAGCAAATACTAATAATAAAACATCTATTTTAGAGCTTCAAAAACAATTAGAAAAGCTTAATGATGAACTTGACGATAACCTTAACGTCATTTTTGGGCAACAACTGCTAACCAGAGATTGGAATAAAGCTACTGACCCTCTCGTAGATTTATTTAAGGCAGCTTGTGGAGTTTATAAAGACCCCGAAGTTTTGGATGCTATGGTAGCAGAGATTCAAGCAATAGCAAGCGCAATCAAAAAAAACTTTGAAGAATTAAAAACTGCTCCTACCGAATACATTGAGGGACTAAAAGAATATAGAGAGGGAGTAAAAAAGAAAGAGTCTGAAACTGAAGAGGATCCATTGGCCTTCTTATACGAAGATGTACCACCAGACTATGCAGGTATGTATCTGGATACTGCGCAGTGTGGTATGAAAAAATATTGGCAAGGCTATAGAGGTGAACTGTGATTTAAGGCTATATAAAGAGTCGATTCCCCTTTTGTGGTGAGAAATACTCAACATATCCAATCCAATTAAAGCAAAGGGGAGTTAACTCCCCTGTCCACAATCAAACAAACTTGCAACTAACACCATCCAAATTATGACACAATTACAATCTCGCAATAATAACATTGCTTCTCACTGTTTAACCTTCGATCGCCATTAAGCGTTGATTACGAAAAAACTAGAGAAATTTTGGTGGCTCAGTTTCCAACTTTATTCTCTAGTTTCCAAGTTTATTATTTAGTTTCCAACTTTATTGTTCTTTTACACTTCGATCGCACCGCCCATAAAAATTATTCTACCGTAACGGATTTTGCGAGGTTACGAGGTTGATCCACGTCTAAACCGCGCATGGATGCAATGTAATAAGATAACAACTGCAAGGGTATCACCGCCAAGATGGGAGACAAGATTTCCTCCACTTCAGGCACAATTAAAGTATCCTGAAACATATCCTCATGATGATTTTGGGGTAAAACGCCGATTAAACGGGCATCTCTTGCCTTCGCTTCCTGTGCGTTGGAAATAACCTTCTCATATATACTGCCATTCATGGCGATCGAAACTACGGGTACATGAGCATCTAAAAGCGCGATCGGACCGTGTTTCATTTCTCCTGCGGGGTAGCCTTCAGCGTGAATATAACTGATTTCCTTCAGTTTTAAAGCACCCTCTAAAGCAATGGGGAAATTGATACCTCTACCTAAGAAAATAAAATCTCTGGTATCAGGGAATTGATGGGCTAAATCCCGAATTTTTGACTCCTCACTGTGGATAATTTGCTCAATTTGGGTAGGTAACTGTAATAAACCTGTTAATATCTCCTCCATGCGTGAGGGGGTGACGGTTTTTCTTCTCCAAGCTAAATCAAGGGCTAACACATAAAAACCAATCACTTGAGCCACAAAAGTTTTCGTGGCGGCAACTCCAATTTCGATACCTGCATAGGTATTAATTACTTGATCAACCATACTTCCTAATGTACTCTCAGGACGGTTTGTAATACCTAGAATACGAGGTTGATAGGGGGTTGTGAGGTTCGATCGACGTTGACGCTCCATCTCAAGTGCGGCAAGGGTATCCGCCGTTTCCCCTGATTGAGTAACGCCAATTGTAATTGTATTACGCATTATTGGGGTGGGAGAATAACGAAATTCGGAAGCATATTGTACAAATGTTGGTATTTCTGCGATTTGTTCTAGTAAATATTTACCAACTAAACTTGCGTGCCAAGACGTACCACAGGCTACTATCTGAATATGTTCTAAGTCTTGATATAATTCGGGTTTGAGGTTAAGGGTAATAGGGTTTTCATCGGGGTTGGTTTCACTATGCCAATCGGGATTAAGGTAGGCTTCTAAACAGGTACGCACCACAGAAGGTTGCTCATGAATTTCTTTGAGCATGAAGTGACGAAAGCCTTGTTTTTCAACGGTGACAGGACTCCAATCGAGGGTACGAGGAATTTTACGGAGGCGTTTCCCTGAGAAATCATAAACTTCCACTCCTAAAGGGGTTAAACGAGCAATTTCCCCATTTTCTAAGGTTAAAACGGTATTTGTATGATGCACAAGGGCGGTGACATCGGAAGCACAGAAAAACTCCCCTTGTCCAAATCCGATGGTCAGGGGAGCGCTTTGACGGGCTACAATTAATTCATCGGGATAGTCAGCACATAAAACAGCGATGGCAAAGGCACCATCTAAATAAGTAATGGCTTTATTGACAGCATCTATGAAAGGATCGTCACTGTCACGGTTATAATATTCGGCGATAAGGTGAGGGATGACTTCGGTATCGGTTTCGGAGATAAATTGATGCCCTTTGCTAATTAATTCTTTTTTTAAGTCTTGGTAATTCTCAATGATTCCATTTTGCACTACGGCAATTTTACCGCTATTATCTTGATGAGGGTGGGCGTTATATTCTTCTGGTTTACCGTGGGTTGCCCATCGAGTATGCCCAATGCCGATGTTACTGTTATTGCTTTCTTTCTCTAATTTCGATCGAAGGTTGTATAATTTGCCCTTTGCTCTGGTAGAATGAATTTTATTATCCACGATCGTGGCTACTCCTGCGGAGTCATAACCCCTATATTCTAATTTTTCTAAACCACTGACTAAGATTTCGATCACCGTTTGAGTTCCAATATAACCTACAATACCACACATAATTTTTAGAATAAATAATTTTAATTAGGGTACATTATAGTCTTAAATTCAAAAATCGGTTTTGACGATATTCAGTGATTTTCCAATAATTTTTGAGAGAACTGACATTAAAGATAGACGAGGTTAGTTAATCTAGCATATAATGTATATTGCTGTTTTTTTTATTAACCAAATTTTAGGAGGAAAAACCGTTGAGTAAACATACATTAAATGGCACAAGACGCAAACAAAGAAGAACCTCTGGTTTCCGTGCACGCATGAGAACCGAAAATGGTCGTAAAGTGATTCAAGCTCGTCGTAATAAAGGCAGAAAGAGATTAACTGTATAAATTAACTGTATTACTTAATTGTTAAGTATTTATTTATTATTTCTTTTGAATCTCGATCGATCAATTTTATTGTAATTAATATAAATTTAGGTGGGACTACCATCACGACATAGACTGAAACGGCGGTGGGATTTTCAATCTGTTTATCAACAGGGTATTCGCCGCTCTAGTCTTAATCTCATTATTCGAGCATTGCCGATGACTGAAAATACTGCTAATTTAACGATGGATACCAAAATTGGCATCTCTATTAGTCGTAAAGTTAGCAAAAAAGCAGTAGTTCGTAACCGTATCAAAAGACAAATTAGGTCTGCATTTCGGGAATTATTACCGAAAATTTCTTCTGGTTGGCTTATTGTGGTTATTGTCAAACCATCAGCTCAAGAATGCAATTATGAACATTTTTTGAGAGAATTAGAACAGTTATTCATTAGAGCAGAAATAATTCATGGGCATTAGAGAAGATGTTTTTTATGAAGGAGGACCCCATATCGGGGATCTCATTTTCAATATTCTATTAGCTTTTACTGTTATCTGTCTTCCTTTGACAGTCGGTGCGATCGTTCGTGCTATTTGGTTAAGATTTCGTATTACCGATCGACGAATTTCCATTACTGGCGGTTGGCAAGGAAAAGATCGTACCGATATTATTTACTCAGAAATTGTTAAAGTAGTCAAAGTTCCCAGAGGTTTGGGTTTTTGGGGCGATATTGTTGTCACCCTCAAAGACAAAAGCCGTTTAGAAATGCGTGCTGTACCTCGTTTTCGGGAAATTTATGATTACATTACCGATCGAGCTGCCGACAAAACAGGTCGTCCCAAAGATGCCATCGCTCAGTAATAATCTGTAAAACAGGCATCTTGCCTGTAATTATATCGATCAAAATTAATTAGCATCCACTTAAAATTTAAAATATAGTAAATTAAAGAAATTACAATGGATTTTGGTATAGGTTTTATATCAACGAATATAATGTTGCCAATCCTAGACTTTTTCTATGGGATTGTGCCAAGTTACGGATTCGGAATTATTGCCCTAACCTTAGTGGTAAGATTCGCCGTTTATCCCCTCAGCGCAGGGCAAATTCGCAACATGAGAAAAATGCGGATTACTCAGCCTTTAATGAAACAAAGACAGGAAGAAATACAAAAAAAATATAAAGATAACCCTCAAAAACAACAAGAGGAAATGGCAAAAATAATGCAAGAATTTGGCAATCCCCTCGCAGGATGCCTTCCCTTGTTATTACAAATGCCCATTTTATTCGCCTTATTCGCTACCCTTAGAGGTTCACCATTTTCTGACATTAACTACACTGTGGACGTGCAGATTTTTCCCCAAGAACAAATTGAAAGGATTGCACCTCAACCCTATAGCACCAAACCTCAAAATGTTTTTGTTACTGACGGTTTACATAATAAAATTACTGCTATTTTACCCACAGGAAATAAATTAACTGTAGGGGAAACTGAAAAAATTGAATTACAAACTATTGAAGGTAAATCATTACAAGACTTAAACGATCAATATCCTGAAAATAACATACAACCCCGTTGGGTAGTAACTAAAGGAGAAGAAAGAGTCAGCGTTAATGAAAATGGAGAAATCACCGCTTATGGAGTAGGAGACGCAACCATTCAAATTACCATACCCGGTATCGCCGCCGATAAAGGATTTTTATTCATTAAGGCATTAGGCAGAGTGGGGGCAACTAATCCCGATGGTTCGATTAACTGGGATATTGTCGGTATGATTATCTTCTTTGGTGTTAGTATTTATCTTAACCAAGAATTATCAGGGGGTACTCAAAAACCTGCGGGAAATGAGCAACAACAAACCGTTAATAAAATTACCCCCATTATTTTTTCAGGGATGTTTTTATTCTTCCCCCTTCCTGCGGGAGTTTTAATGTATATCGTTCTCGCTAACGTATTTCAAACCATTCAAACTATCATCTTAACCCGTGAGCCGTTACCTGAGAATATTCAAAAAATCTTAGACGAGCAAGAAAAAGCCGCTAGGGGTAGAGAAGTGATACCTTTTGAAAAAAAATCAGGAAAAAAGAAAGAAAAAACATCATAATCAATTAGCAATTTAATATCAATTATGGATGAACAAATCCAACGAGGTCAAAAATGGTTGGAAACCCTGTTAAAATTAATGGGAGTACCAGCCAACGTCAACTTAAATAGAATCGAGCAAGACAGAAATCAAGTCATTTCTTGTTGGCTTACCATCGATGAAACCCCTTTCGATTTAACTCAAATTGAAGCCTTAACAGGCAAAAAAGGGGAAACCATAGACGCTATTCAATACTTAGCCAATGCTTTACTGAATATCGGTGTTGATGAATATTCTCATCGTTTCTTCACTGTGGAGTTAAATGGTTATCGCCTCCGTCGTCAAGCTGAATTAATGGCGATCGCACAGAGAGCCGCTGAGAAAGTGCGTATCACTGGAGTTCCCGAAGAAATACGATATCTTTCATCGGTAGAACGCCGTCAAATTCATAGTATGTTGGAGAAATCTCCTGATTTATTAACTGAAAGTCAGGGGAGTGAACCTGATCGACGTTTAGTGGTTAAATTAAGACACCCCATATAATGAGTAATGAGTAATGAGTAATGAGTATTTTTAAACTAATATCTAATTCTGTTATTGCGAGGCAACGAAGCAATCCTCTCTGTCATTGCAAGAAAACAGAGTAATCTCTTTCTATTGTTTCAGTTACTATCACTATAAATCATCATATTTTCAATTCTACATTCTGCACTGCATCATGGATTTATTAGAATATCAGGCGAAACAATTATTTCAACAGGTGGACATTCCCGTCTTACCTTCTCAGTCGATTTCCCATCCTAAAGAGTTAAAAAACCTTTTAATTCCATATCCCATAGTCTTAAAGTCTCAAGTGTTAGCTAGTGGTAGAGCAAAATTTGGAGGAGTGAAATTTGTCGAAAATACCATTGATGCCATTGCCGCCGCTCAATATATTTTCAATTTGCAGATAGAAGGAGAGTATCCTGAAGTTATTTTAGCTGAGGCTCGTTATGATGCGGAAAATGAGCTTTTCCTCGCTATTATGCTTGATTATACTCTCAAAAAGCCCGTTTTATTGGGTTCTAGTTGCGGTGGTATTCACATCGATACTTTATTGGAAAATCTACAGACTTGCGTGATTGAGGATACTTTTTCGCCTTTTTATGCTCGTCGTTTAGTGAAACAAATGGGATTATCTGGTAATTCGATCGCTTCTGTGAGTAAAATTTTTGAAAAAATGTATCATCTTTTTATTGAGTATGATTTGGATGCGATCGAAATCAATCCTTTAGGAGTCAATAATAATGGGGAAGTGATGGCATTAGACGGAAAAATTAGGATAAATGATTATGCTTTGAATCGTCATCCGAAATTATTGGCTTCTTTTACGCAGGAAAATATTAATAATTCCTCTCCTAGTTTTAAATTATTAAAGATAGATGAAAGTAGCAATTTAGCGGTTATTTCTGATAGTGTGGACGTAGGAATTTTTACCCTTAATGGATTACTAAATAAAGGACAAAAAACTAATAGTTATTATGTTATTTCTTCCGAAAATAAAGAGAATCAAGAAGAAAGTTTAAACAATATTTTTGCTGATATTTTTAATAATGAACAAATAAAAGTAGTCTTAATTAATATTATTAATCAATGGAATTTAGCCGAATTTTTTGTAGAGAAAATAAAGCAATTTTATCCCCTAGAAATCATCACAAAACTTCCTCGTAGTGAAGACAGAGCCGATCGAGCGACAGGGTTAAGATTATTTGATAACAAGAATCAAGTCAAACGTCAATCATTCCCTACCGTGAGAAAAGTTCATTGGATTTTAAGAAGTATATCAGCAAAGGATTCGATCGATCCCACTCAATTAACTGGATTACCCTGTGAATTAATCAATGATTTTGAAAGTTCGATAGAAATTATATCAAGTATTAATTGACAGCTTTAATTTTTAATTCCTAATTCCTAATTCCTAATTCCTAATTCTTCAAATAATCTTTGATTAAATCAATAATACTTGAGCCTCCCCAAATCGCCGCAATAATAATCGAAGTGGAAAGAATACCTGCTAACAAGCAAATAGTTAACCCCCCAAGGGTGATAAAACCATCATCTTCTTGTAAACCAAAAGCAGTAACAAAAATGCCCATAGCTGGGGCTGTATTTGTACCCGGAATTGGTATCATCATAGAAATAGCCATAAGTGCGATCGCACTACCAATCACGATGCGCCCGGCTAAACTGGTACAAATATAAGTTAAACGAGGCTTAGTAATAGCTTCAATACGTTTTAGCCAAGGCAACCCCATTTTGACAAATTTTCGAGCGGTTTCCACATTCATCGAGCCTTTCATCATTTTTTCAGGCAACCATGGCGTTTTTGCACCGCCAATTAATTGTATCGCTAACAAAAACATTAAGATACCGAAGGGAATAGAGTATCCTGGGGCGGGGATTGGTAATGCCGAAGGTAATGATAAAATCAGTAATAAAAAACCAAAAATTCGCTCTCCTGCTAAGGTTAAAATCTCTGATAAAGTAACTTTTTCTCCTCTTTCTTCTTCAAAAAAATAACGATTTAATTCGATCGATAATTTTGCCATAAATTTAGGTAATTAAACATGGATAAAATAATTTTTTTGGTGAGCATTGCCCACCCTACTATTAAAGATAATTTTTATATTTGTTCGATCGAAACTTGACCATTTTCATCCACCCAAGCTAAATTTAAAATACCCTCATTATTGGCATATTTTCTAATATCGTCAGGGGTACGAAATTCTATGTCAATTTCTACTCTAATCAGGTTTTCACCGCTTCTTAATTGTTGGGCATAATCCAAAGCCTGTTTCGTAGAAGCGGAATTTTTAGGAATCACTAACCAATCACTCGGAGGAGTTGTTTTCGGTAAATTAGCAGTGTTTAATAAACAACTGTGCAAATCTTCTATATTGAAAGAAAAACCGATACCGGGGGATGATTTTTTCTGAGGATGATATAACTTCAAAAGCTCATTATAACGTCCACCTTGTGCCAAAATATGAGGCTTATTGTCTTTAAAACTAACAGCAGAAAATGTTATTCCCGTATAATAATCAAAGGTTTGAATTAAACTTAAATCTAAAGTTATAGTAAGTTTTTGCCCCTCATTATAGTTAATTAAATCCATTAACTCTTTTAAATGATTAACCGCAGAAATGCCCTGCTCATCTAAATCTAATTTAGTGACTTTTTCTAACACTTCTAACGGATTTCCTCGTAAATCAAAAATCTGTAAAGCCTTTGTTTTTAAGTCTGATTCTAAAGGTAAATTTTCAAGGGAAACTCGATCGAGATTAGCGATACATTTTAAGATTTCGGGTTGCAAATCAACGGGAAAACCCTGTAATAAACTTCTAGTTAAACCAGCATCACCTAAGAGTAATTGCCAAGATTCTATACCCAAAGATTGCAAAGAATTAGCTAATAATAAAAGAATTTCAGCATCCGCTAAAACACCATCGGTGAATAATAATTCTACCCCAGCTTGATAAAATTCTAACTGTCGCCCATGATGCCCTTTGGGGGGATTGCGAAACACGTTGGCACGATAACAAAGTCTTTGAATCGTTTGATTGGTAAGGCGATTTACCGCCGCCCTAGCAATCGACACTGTTAACTCTGGGCGTAATCCAAGTCGCCCTTGGGATGTGTTTTGCAACTGTATTACAGTAGAAGGATCGATCGCCCCTCCAGCCATAAGAGTATCCACCCATTCAATGGTGGAGGTGACAATTCTTTTATATCCCCAACGTTGAAATACGTCTTGAAGACGATCGTTTATCCAACTTTTTTGAGCGACTTCTAAAGGTAATAAATCTCTTGCGCCTGCTGGTGCTTGATGAATCATACTGGGATGGTGATTTGCTTTATCGATGACGGATCATGGTTAATCCTATCATAAAGGAATACCAAAAATTGTTTAAAATGAATTTTATCACTGTATCAATGACGGGAGAGTTATAGAGCGAAGTATAATGAATAAAGTTTTCCCAAAATCAAAATTGTGCATTTGCTAATGTACCATGATTCTAGCTATATAAAGAATTGATTATTATGCAAACGATCGACTGGATTATTATTCTCTTATATTTAATTATCACTATGGCTATCGGTATTTACCTATCAGGTAAAGCATCTAAAAGCCTAGAAGATTTCTTTGTATCTGGACGTAGTTTGTCATGGTGGTTAGCAGGTACAAGTATGGCGGCAACCACCTTTTCTATTGACACTCCTTTATATATCTGCGGTGTGGTAGCCACAAGAGGCATCGCAGGTAACTGGGAATGGTGGAGTTTCGGTATTTCTCATGTTGTCTTAATCTATATCTTTGCTCGGTTATGGCGACGCTCAGAGGTTGTAACTGATGCAGAGTTAACTGAATTACGATATAGTGGCAAAATGGCGGCAATTCTCCGCGCTACGAAGGGATTTTTATTTGCTGTACCTATTAATTGTATTGGTATCGGTTATGCCATGTTAGCCATGGTGAAAGTGGTTTCTGCGTTGGAATTGTGGGAAAGTCTCGGTTTCAATTTAGGAGAAAGTGGCAAGTTATGGAGTGTTATCGCTGTTAGTATTTTTGTCTTGATATACTCTGGTTTTTCGGGATTATGGGGGGTGGTAGTAACAGACTTTTTCCAATTTTTTCTCGGTTTATTTGGGGCGTTTGTGGTTGCCATCGTGGCGGTTAATCATGTGGGAGGTATCCATGAGTTAATTCCTGCGGTGCAAAAAGCTACAGATATTGATGTATTATCGGTGATTCCTCTCACCCAAGGAGAAGGATTGTTTAATTGGCGTTGGAGTGACGTGGCAGGAATTAGTTTAAGTACTTTTTCCGCTTATTTATTAGTGCAATGGTGGAGTTTTCGCCGTAGTGATGGAGGAGGGGAGTTTATTCAAAGGTTAGTATCTGCTAAAGATGAAGCGGAAGCAGAAAAATCAGCATGGTTTTTCAATATCCTTCACTATATTATCCGTACTTGGCCTTGGGTTTTAGTGGCTTTAGTTGCCATTGTCATCTATCCTGATTTGGACGATCGAGAATTGGGTTATCCTAAATTAATGTTAGATTTCCTTCCTCCTGCTATGTTGGGTTTAGTGGTAGCCTCTCTTATTGCCGCCTTTATGAGTACCGTTTCCACTTCCATTAACTGGGGTGCGTCCTACCTCACTAACGACTTATATCGCCGTTTTTTTGCCCCTGATGCGTCTCAAGCTCAATTAGTTTTAGTGGGGAGAATTGCCTCTGTGGTAGTAACCGTTATTGGTGCCATCGCCGCTTTTTATGCTAAGGATATTAGTACCGTCTTTCGTCTAGTAATTTCGATCGGCACAGGACCGGGGTTAGTGTTAATATTAAGATGGTATTGGTGGCGCATCAACGCAACGGCGGAATTATCAGCGATGGTGGCAGGTTTCATTATCGGCTTAACTAGCGTAATTCCTAACCTCAATCTTTTTCCTGCGGATTTTGGTTTAAGACTTATGGTTATCTCTGGTTTAACAGCTATTATCTGGATTAGTGCCATGTATTTAACCCCTCCAGAATCAGAGGAAACCTTAACGAAATTTTATCTAAAAGTGCGTCCTGCGGGGCTTGGTTGGCAAAAACAACAAGAAGATACTGGAGTAGCACCTTTACAAAACTTAAAATTAGACAGTCTTAAAGTAGTGGCTTCTATCTTTTTATTGTTTGGCTTGATGTTTTCGATCGGCGGTTTTTTACTGTTACAATCTTTTACAGGTTGGGTATCCCTCATTTTTGCCGTCATTGGTGGTTTTTGGTTGCGATACCTCAACAAACAAAAAATATTCCCTATGCCACGCCCCGGATTACGCTGAAAATTAATTTAGCCCAATAAATCGGAAAACTATTATAATTAATGCTTTAGACACACTACATTAACTTAAAAGTGCGGAGTTTGACAAAAGAGGGATATATTGACAATTTATTGATTTACTCCTATATATTTTGATTATCTTGATTAAAAACTTTGATATTTGGATACTGTAAAATTACATTATCTTCAGTGATAAAAGTTAAATTATGTTGTAAAGATTGAGAGATTAAAAGACGATCGAAAGGATATTTATGTAACAAAGGCAAATCAATCAAATTTTTAATACTTCCTTCATCAATAATTAAACTTTCTATGAGATATTCTTCTCGTTTCTTCGGTAAATAAAGTTCGGGAGATTCAGGAAAATTGAGCTTACTTATTTGATATTTAATAACACATTCCCAGATAGAAACAACACTTAAAAATATTTCATTTTTAGGATTATTGATTAGCTCAATAACCTCCTTACTTAACAGTTTATTTTTATGAATTAACCACAGAAAAATATGAGTATCTAAAAGTATTTTCATGAGTAAAATAAGTTAATAATATCATCTGGTAAAGGAGCGTTAAAATCATCAGCGATAAAAAAGTTATCTTGCGGTAAATCAAGAGGTAAATTTTTACCCTGATGACTTAAAAGGCGACGAATTAACTTAATTTCTTCATTCGATAAAGGATCATTATTATTAATTTCTTGATTTTTATTTAATAAATATTCCCATTTTGCCATCGCCTTTTCTTCTTTTTCTGTCATTTTCTCTGAATTAAAATCTTCTTCAAATTGACTAACTAGATTAGCGACTAACTGTAATTGTTCAGCAGAAAGAGTATTTATTTTTTCAATTAGTTGATTTTTAACCGTAGCAGTATTCATTTTTTACTCCATTTAAGTACTCATGCAAAATTAATTGTATAGAGGCAATGGGTTTAAACCCATTGTTAATATAGCTTTTAGAAAAATAAAATGTACAATTAATTTTACTTACTCACTTAATTAACGGTACAGTATAATTCACCTAGGATAGATTGAAAGGCACACTTTGTTGTTCGGGATAAAAATATTCTTACTCGAAGACGACATTCATTTGTCACTGCCACATCAACGACAAGAATTTGTTATTACGACACCTAAATTGCCACAATGACAGTAATTTGTCACAGACGACAATTAATTTAACACTGTTTAAAAAATCGGGATGACAGGATTTGAACCTGCGGCTTCTTCGTCCCGAACGAAGTGCGCTACCAAGCTGCGCTACATCCCGTTAAATACCATCACATTATAACTTATTTTATCTGATTAAGCCATTAGGAATTGACCTGAATTCGATATAAAATGATGAAGATAAGAGGGGGAAGAGGGGGAAGAGGGGGAAGAGGAGGAAGAG
>NZ_JBLZFY010000016.1:0-59230 GCF_050753365.1 Geminocystis sp. CENA526 | reverse complement strand
CTCTTCCCCCTCTTCCCCCTCCTCCCCCTCTTATCTTCATCATTTTATATCGAACTCAGGTGAGCATTAGTGGGCGATCGAAGTAGGTAAACGGTTTCTACTAAACTGCGTAACTCTGACTCAGCAATTAAAGCCACATTCTCCCCATTACGGCGATTAATAATTCTACTTTAGACTAATGTTATAGGTAGCGTTTTTTAGTCAAAATTTATCGTTTAGATACACTACTGGTAGTGTAATTTTTCATTTAGTCTAAAGTACAGTAATAATGAAAACCTCTTTATCCTGCGCTACCTTTTCTAAAATCTTAAATAACCCATTTCTTACTTCCGTGGGAGATGTAATTTCGTAACTAAACATAGTTTTTATATGTACATTATTTCGTACATTATATCAAACAAAATCTTGCTTATATTAATAACTAGGGTTTGCTGAATAAATCAGAAGACTATTAAAATCAACGGTTTGGAGATACTACATCAACTAAAAAGTGTTCAATTTTCACAATTTTTACTCAAAAACTGAGCATTTTTTACTAAATTTTACTCGAAACAACTTT
Source organism: Geminocystis sp. CENA526 (assembly GCF_050753365.1). Lineage (NCBI taxonomy): Bacteria > Bacillati > Cyanobacteriota > Cyanophyceae > Chroococcales > Geminocystaceae > Geminocystis > Geminocystis sp. CENA526. Next base: position 58,671 of record NZ_JBLZFY010000016.1, on the reverse strand, counting down.
GTAATTATATGTCAATACAAAGCCTCAAAACCTTGATTTTTGTCATTTATTCACTCTTCCCTTTTCCCAAATCCGCTCTTCCCTCTCTTCATCAAAATACTTTTTCAGCAAACCCTAACTACTGATGATTTATTAATTTCGGGATTGCTACTAAATCTTGTAATGATTATCATGTGAATAGTTGTCTATTCTTAATTTTTATGCTCAATATTCCTCAAGTTATTGCTAATGAATTATCTCTCAATCTTAAAAATGTTAACAGTGCTTTAGAATTATTAGGGGAAGGCGCTACAATTCCCTTTATTGCTCGTTATCGTAAAGAAAAAACAGGCTCTTTAAATGAGATTGAATTAAGAAATATTCTCGATCGAGCCGTGTATTTACAAGAGTTAGAAGATCGTAAACAAGTCATCCTTGAGAGTATCGCTTCTCAAAATCTTCTCAGTGATAGTTTAAAAGCCCAAATAGAGGCTTGTTTACAAAAAAATGATTTAGAAGACCTTTATTTACCTTATAAGCCCAAAAGACGCACAAGGGCGACTATGGCGAAGGAGAAAGGCTTAACTCCTCTGGCGGAATTTATCAAAAGTCTCAATCATCCTCAAGCAAAACCCGTTTCTTTGGATAGAGAAGCCCAAAAATACCTCACCGATGAAGTAAAATCTGCTGAGGATGCGTTAAATGGTGCTAGGGATATTTTAGCCGAAGAAATCGCCGAAAATGCCGAATTAAGAGCTTATGTAAGAGAGTTTATCCTTGATAACGGTGGTTTTGCATCTCATATCAAAGACGAATATCCCGAAGCTACAACTAAGTTTGAAATGTATCGTAATTTTCAGGCTAAATTTAGCAAAATTGCACCCCATAACGTTTTAGCACTATTTCGAGGGGAAACGGAAAAAATCCTTGGGGTGGATATAGATTTTGATGAGTCGAGGGTGATAAATTACTTAGAGTCGAAGGTAATTAAAACCAAAGTTAGCACCGTCAAAGAGTTTTATCAACATACCCTCAAAGATAGCTTTCAACGTTTACTCAAACCTGCTTTAATGAGGGAAGTTCGATCGACTATCAAAGCATGGGCAGACACAGAATCCATACAAACTTTTGAAGCCAACCTGAGAGAATTATTATTGTCTCCTCCTGCGGGGATGAAACCCACTTTATCGATCGATCCGGGGTTTCGGACAGGTTGCAAAGTAGCAATTTTATCAGAAACAGGGCAATTTTTAGAATATCAGGCGATTTTCCCCCATACTGGTCAAGAAAAAAGGGCATTAGCTAAAGATACCTTGAAAAAGCTCATCCTTAAACATAACATTGAATTAATTGCTATAGGTAATGGTACAGCATCACGGGAAACCGATGAATTTGTTACAGAAGTTTACGCAACCCTTGACAAAAAACCCATTAAGGTAATAGTCAACGAATCGGGTGCTTCCATTTATTCCGCCAGTAAAGTTGCCATCGCTGAATTTCCTGACTTAGATGTTACCGTGAGAGGTGCTATCAGTATAGGCAGAAGGCTACAAGACCCGTTAGCAGAATTAGTAAAAATTGATCCCAAGTCCATTGGTGTGGGACAATATCAGCATGATGTGGATCAAAAATTGCTGAAAAAGAAATTAGAAGAAACCGTAGAAAGTTGCGTTAATTATGTTGGGGTGGACTTAAATACTGCATCCTCAGAATTACTCACCTATGTATCGGGAATTAATCAAACCATTGCTAATAATATTGTCACTTATCGCAACGAAAAAGGAGCATTTAAAACCAGAAAAGAGTTATTGAAAGTGAAAAAGTTAGGCGAAAAAACCTTTGAATTGTGCGCAGGATTCTTAAGAATTAGAGAGGGAGAAAACCCTTTAGATAATACAGCAGTGCATCCTGAAAGTTATCCTATAGTTAAGGCAATTTCTCAAGATTTAAAGATACCTTTAGCCAATATTAATCAAATTAATGAACATCTTAAAAAAGTTGATTTAAAGAAGTATATTAACGAAAATATTGGACTTCCTACTCTACAAGATATTATCAAAGAATTAGAGAAACCCGGTCGTGATCCTCGTGCTAAGTTTCAATATGCAACATTTAAAGATTCTATCAAAGAAATGAAGGATTTAAAAGAGGGTATGGAATTAGAAGGTATCGTGACTAATGTGGTTAATTTTGGTGCTTTTGTGGACATTGGTGTTCATCAAGACGGATTAGTACATATATCTCAACTGTGCGATCGATATGTAAGTGATACGACTGAAGTGGTGAAAGTAGGGCAAGTCGTCAAAGTGAGGGTATTAGAAGTAAACGAGAAATTAAAGAGAATTAGCCTATCGATGAAGAATTGAATTTGACAGGAAAAATGACAAAAGAATATAGCAATTCTAAATCATTCGTGAGAAATTGAAAATAAGTTTCCCCTTAAACAAACAGGTTTTTTTCAAAGTCGGGGTAAAATTACATTTTTCTTAGTCGCTTTAGCAGACTTTTGCTGTTAGCTTTGTCAATTTATTGCAAAGCGGATTAGTTGGTAAAACCCTTATTCCGCAAAGAAATAAATTTCATTGCTCATAGCATAACTTTACTAAAGTGAGTTAATTTTCATAAAAAATATCTTAATTTTTAATTATAATTGATTTGCTTAAAAAATGCCTAGATTTCTTGTTAATTATATTTTCCAGTTAAATCAAATTTTGAGAATGAAAAAAACCTGTTAAACAAAGGGAGATTAGGAGGGATTAAATTCTTACAACTTATTAGACTTCTCCAATAATTATTTTTACCCGATTGAAAATGACGATAAACTATATTAGTTTAACGATTTCAATATCTAAATTGATTTAATTTTTCATTTCTGGAGATGTCTATTATATACATTTCATTGTTTTAAAAAGGTGATTATATGACTAAAATTTGTTATAAAATTTCCATTAGGGGTATTGTACAAGGTGTCGGATTTCGTCCTTTTATCTATAAATTAGCCCAAGAATTAGGCTTAAAAGGTTGGGTTAATAATTCTGTGGAAGGTGTCTCGATCGAGGTAGAATCAGATAGAGAAAAATTGCAGATATTTATTAATAAAATTAAAGAAGAAAAACCGCCTCACTCTCGCATTGATAGTATAGAGATTAAAGAGTTTAAAGGAGAAGGTTATCAAGAATTTATTATCAAAAATTCAGAGACTATTAATCATCAGAAAAAAACTACTTTAGTTTTACCAGATTTAAGTGTTTGTAGTGATTGTTTAACAGAAATTTTTGATCCTAATAATCGCCGTTATCGTTATCCTTTTACTAATTGTACTAATTGCGGTCCTCGTTATTCTATCATTCAAAGTTTACCCTACGATCGAGTATTTACTACCATGAATAAATTTATCATGTGTGAAGAATGCAAAAAAGAATATTATAATCCCAAAAATAGACGTTTTCATGCCCAACCAAATGCTTGTCAAAAATGTGGTGCAAATTTAGAATTATGGGATAAACAAGGTAACTGTTTAAGTAAATTTGATGATGCTTTAACTCAAACAGCTAATTTAATTAAGCAAGGTAAAATTATTGCCTTAAAAGGATTAGGTGGTTTTCATTTAATAGCAGATGCGAGAAATAAACAAGCCATTGATACCTTAAGAAAAAGGAAAAATCGCCCTCATAAACCTTTAGCTTTAATGTATCCTAATTTAGAGCAAATTAAAAATGATTGTTTAGTCTCTGATTTAGAAGAAAAACTGTTATTATCTTCTGCGTCTCCCATTGTGTTAGTGAAAAAAAAGGATAGTTTTACTCAAAATAAAGCAAAAAATCAGCAATATTTAATCTGTGAAGAAATCGCACCGAATAATCCTTACTTGGGGGTAATGTTACCCTATACTCCCTTACATCATTTATTATTAAATCTCTTAAATTTTCCCGTAGTTGCCACCAGTGGTAATCAAAAAAGTGAGCCTATTTGTATTGATGAATACGAAGCCTTAGAGAGATTAAATTTATTAGCAGATTATTTTTTAATCCATAATCGCCCTATTTTTCGGGCAGTAGATGACTCCATTGTCAGAATAGTTAATAACGAAATAATTATTTTAAGAAGGGGGAGAGGTTATGCCCCTTTACCGATAAAATTAGAGAAAAAGTCCACAGAAAATTCAGCGCAAATTTTAGCATTAGGAGGGCATCTTAAAAATACTATTTCCATTGAATTTAATCAACAAATTTTTGTGAGTCAACATATAGGAGATTTAGATAATTTAGAAACCATTAAGGCTTATAAAAATACCATTAAAAATTTAAGTGATATTTATGATTTTACTCCAGATTTGATCGTCTGTGATGCACACCCGAACTATTTTTCTACTCAATACGCCGAAGAATTAAGTAAGATAAAAAACCCTCCTATTCCCATTATTTCAGTGCAACATCATTTAGCCCATATTTTTGCTACTATTGCCGAACATAATTTAAAATTACCCCTATTAGGTATAGCATGGGATGGTACTGGTTACGGTTTAGATAACACTATTTGGGGAGGAGAATTTTTCTATATTAATGAGAAAAAAATCCAAAGAATTGCTAGTTTTTTACCCTTTCCCCTTATAGGAGGAAATCAAGCAATTTTACAACCCCAACGTATCGCTTTAGGTTTATTAAATACAGTCTATAATGGTTTAGAAAATATACCGCAAAATTTACCTATTTTGACTCATTTTTCATCCCAAGAATTAGCCTTATTTCAGAAAATGATTGACAAAAAAATCAATACTCCTTTAACTAGCAGTGTCGGGCGTTTATTCGATGGTATTGCCTTCATTTTAGATATTATCAAAGAGGTGACTTTTGAAGGTCAAGCGCCTATGGCTTTAGAATTTTTAATAGATAATTCTTCACCTGATAAACTATATAATTTTCATTGGACTTATGATCCTAATAACTGTAATTATATCGATGTTCGATCGATGGTAACAGAAATTATTAGGGATTATTTAGATAATAAATCTTTAGGATTAATAGCGACAAAATTTCATCTAACTTTAGTGGAAATTATCAAACATATTAGTCAAAAAGTTGATACTTCGACAGTGATTTTAAGCGGTGGTTGTTTCCAAAATAAATATTTGTTAGAGCATAGTATTAATACATTAATTGATCATAATTTTAAACCCTATTGGTCACAAAAAATCCCTCTTAATGATGGTGGTTTATCCGTCGGACAAATTCAATTTGCGAAAACGATGATAGGCGGCACAAGCGCCTTCTGATGATACCATCGGTGCGCCTAAAGGTTGTTCTGGGGTGCATTTTGTGCCAAAAGAAGGGCATTGGTGAGGTTTTTTGATGCCTTGTAAAATTTGACCACTAATACAATCTTGAGATTCTAAAATACTATCATTATTCGGGGGGAGATTTAATTTTTTTTCGGCGTTAAATTCTTGATATTTCTCTTTAATTTTTAAGCCACTTTGAGGAATATTCGCTATACCTCTCCAAAAATAATCCGCAGGTTCAAAGATTTCTATTAATAAATTTTGAGCGTTTTTATTCCCTTCTTTTGTGACTAAACGACTATATTGATTTTCGACTTTAAACTCTTTGTTTTCTAGTTGTTTAATAGTCATAAAAATTCCTTGCAAAATATCGATCGGTTCAAAACCTGTCACGACAATAGGCACTTTATATTGAGAAGAAATAGCCTCGTATTGATGATAACCCATAACGGTACACACATGACCAGCCGCTAAAAAACCCTGTACTTGACATTGATTTGATGATAAAATTGCTTCCATAGCAGGAGGTACTAAAACATGGGAAACTAACACAGAAAAATTAGTTATTTTTTGTTCATACGCCTGATAAATTGTCATAGCTGTACTTGGGGCGGTGGTTTCAAATCCGACAGCAAAAAAAACTACTTCTTTATCAGGGTTTTGATGAGCTATTTTTAAGCAATCTAAGGGGGAATAAATAATGCGAATATCCTTCCCTAATGCCTTCATACTTAACAAATCTTTTTCTCTACCCGGCACTCTTAACATATCCCCAAAAGTGCATAATATACTATTAGGTAAAGAGGCTATTTCTATGGCTCGATCGATCAGGTTAATATTTGTTACACACACAGGACAACCAGGACCATGAATTAAGGTTATGGTAGGGGGTAATAACTCATTAATACCATATTTAACGATCGAATGGGTTTGTCCTCCGCAGATTTCCATGATTTGCCATGGTTGAGTGGTGATAGACTCGATCGAAGTACAGTATTTTTTGACTAAGTTTATATCCCTATATTCATCGACAAATTTCATAATTTTATTGAATTTTAGCTGTTTTTAATAATAAATTTTACAGCACTTTCCAATGTGATAAACAACCATATACCGCTTTCAGTCCCAAAATCATCAGTATCAAAGTGGTAATCATCCATTTACCGCTTGGGGAGAGAACAACCACTGTCTAAGTCGAGCAATCGGTTTGGATAAGTTGACTCAGTGAACCAAGAATCCAACGTGCTTCAGCCGTTGGAGTGTCAAGAGAAGGAGGTTTTTTGAGAGTTTACTTAGATAAAGTAATTGAAGATAGCGATTTTGACTTAAACTAATAACAATTAATCATTATTTGCTTTCAAGATATATGTTTGTTCTTACTGGTTACGAATATTTTTTAGGTTTTTTGATTGTCAGTAGCTCTGTACCAATTTTAGCGTTAACGGCATCCAAATTATTACGTCCGAAAACAGGAGGTCCCGAAAGAGTTACTACCTATGAGTCAGGGATGGAACCCATTGGAGGAGCATGGATTCAGTTCAATATTCGTTATTATATGTTTGCCCTTGTGTTTGTGGTGTTTGATGTGGAAACAGTTTTTCTTTATCCTTGGGCTGTAGCTTTTAATACCCTCGGATTATTGGCTTTTGTAGAAGCGCTGATTTTCATTTCCATTTTAGTGGTTGCCCTTGTTTATGCTTGGCGTAAAGGTGCTTTAGAATGGTCGTAGGAATGAAGAATGCAGAATGTAGAATGAAAAATTCTTAGTCATTACTTCTTCCTTTTTGCTGTTTTCACAGTTGTTCAATGGAACTAAAGTTATTATTGTAAATAATGCTATTTTTGTAAAAAAAATTTATGACAAACTCGACTCCCGATTTAGCTACACTCAAAAAACAAACTACGGATAAAATTCTGAATCCCATTGCTAGAAATCAGGTGACTCAGGATTTATCAGAAAATATTATCCTTACTACCGTGGACGATTTACACAACTGGGCAAGGCTTTCTAGTTTATGGCCTTTACTTTATGGTACAGCTTGTTGTTTTATTGAATTTGCCGCACTTATTGGCTCTCGTTTCGATTTCGATCGATTTGGACTCGTACCTCGATCGAGCCCCCGTCAAGCGGATTTAATCATCACTGCGGGAACAATTACCATGAAGATGGCACCTGCTTTAGTGCGTTTATACGAAGAAATGCCCGAACCAAAATATGTAATTGCGATGGGTGCTTGTACGATTACGGGTGGAATGTTTAGCAGTGACTCGACTACTGCCGTTAGGGGTGTAGATAAATTAATTCCTGTGGATGTTTATATTCCGGGATGTCCTCCTCGTCCTGAAGCGATTTTCGATGCTATCATCAAACTGAGAAAGAAAGTTTCTAATGAGTCTATTCAAGAACGGGGTAAAGTTCAATCTCAAACCCATAGATATTACTCTACTACCCATAATATGAAGATGGTTGATCCCATTTTAGACGGTAAATATTTACGCAGTGACACCAGAAAAAATCCCCCTGCTGAATTAGCCGCCGCTATGGGATTACCCGTTTTAGATACCGCTACCCAAGTTAAACAGGAGGCTTAATTAATGACAGAAACAAATAATACTCCCGAAACTACAGCAGAAAGTTCGATCGTCGAGGCTGGTGTTGCTTCTCAATGGTTAACCGAAAACGGTTTTGAACATGAAGCCCTCGAAAAAGATCATTTAGGCATAGAATTAATTAAAGTCGAACCTGAGTATTTATTACCCATTGCTACGGCTTTATATGCCTATGGTTTTAACTATCTTCAGTGTCAAGGCGCTTATGATTTAGGTGCAGGAAAAGAGTTAGTCAGTTTTTACCATTTAGTCAAGGTAAGTGATAATGTTACTAAACCCGAAGAAGTGAGAATTAAGGTATATCTTAATCGAGATGAGCCTAAAGTTCCCTCTGTATATTGGATTTGGAAATCTGCCGACTGGCAAGAAAGAGAAAGTTATGAGATGTATGGCATTATCTATGAAGGACATCCTAACTTAAAACGTCTGTTAATGCCCGAAGATTGGGTAGGTTGGCCTTTACGCAAGGATTACATCTCTCCCGATTTTTACGAACTCCAAGACGCATATTAAATAATAGGTAATAGGTAATAGGTAATAGGTAATAGGTAATACTTGTTAATTCTTCATTCTTCATTCTTCATTCTTCATTCTCCATTCATGGCTTGGTTTGTCAAAATAGAAAAAGGTATCGTTAATAAAGAAGTGTTCGATCGATATGTCGAAGATCATATAATGTATGTTAAGCAATTAATAGCCGATGGTCACGAAGCAAAAACGGGCTATTGGGCTGAATTAGGTGGGGGAATGCTTATTTTTACCGCCAACTCACGGGATGAGGCAGAATCGATCGTCCTTAATGATCCCCTTGTGAAAAACAAGTGTGTTGAATATGAGCTACATCAATGGCAAATTGTTGTCGGTTAAGCTAGAAAAGTAGTCAATTTAAGAGACTTCTCCAATTATTATGATTTTACCACCGTAGAACAGGCATCTTGCCTGTATTATTGAAGATGTCTAATAAATAACTAAATTAATTCTGATTGAATTTCTTTGATAATCTTTTCCCTTTCCGACTCAGAAGAAATGTGCTTACTTAATACTTTTAGAGTGGACTGCATTAATTTTTGAGCAAATTTTTGACTAATTTCTTCTCTTAAACTTTTACCTATATAAAATTTGATTAAAGCCTCTAAAGACATATCTTTTTCTTGAGCTATTTCTTCTAATTGTTTAAGGGTATCTGAAGGTATTTTAATAGATACTATTTCTCCAGAACGAGGCTTAATTGTTAAAGTATAATCTTTATGATTGTTCATATAATTTCTGTTCATAACGAGTAGCAGTACGGGCGGAAATAATACGATTTCTTGTATTTTTTTCCATAAAAACGACTAATAAAAGACGATATTTTAAAGAATAACCGAGGATAAATTCTCTTTGCTCATTGTTTCTTGTGGCATCTCCTGTTTGATAAAATGGATCTAAAAAAACCTCTACAGCTTCTTCAAATGTGATTCCATGTTTAATAACATTACTATCAGCTTTATTACTATCCCATTCAAACTCTATTCCTTGTAAATTATAAACAATATTCATTAATTTTTATGTGAGCTTGATCTAAGAGTTTTACTATCTGGTAAAGTTTTTGAAAATTTTGCAAAAAGAGCATTATTAGTTTGGCATTTTCTTAAAAGTTTAGATGATAAAATCAGCAAATTTTTCGACACAACGGGCAAATATTTCCACTCCCAAACTCAAGACGCTTTCGTCAAAGTCAAAACGAGGATGATGGTGAGGATAGTTTAACCCTTTTTCTTCATTCGCTGAACCTAAAAAGAAGTAACATCCCGGCACTTGTTGCAAAAAGAATGACATATCTTCTCCCCCCATTGTCTGGCATTCAGGCACGACTCCCAAGGGCGTTTCTACTACTTCCAAAGCCACTGATTTAACTAATTCCGTGATACGAGAATTATTGATGACAGGAGGATAAAGTTGCCAGTAATCGAGATCATATTTTGCACCGTGACTGTCACAAATTCCCTTAATAATTGCCTCGATTCTCTCCCCAATGAATTTTTCTAGTTTCGGATTAAAATAACGTACTGTGCCACTCATTTTAGCAGTATCCGCAATGACGTTTAATGCTGTACCTGCATGGAATTGTCCCACTGTCACCACCGCCGAATCGATCGGGCTTACATTACGAGATACGATCGACTGTAAACTATTAATAATTTGAGCGCCTAAAACCACAGAATCAATAGTTTGATGAGGCATCGCCCCATGCCCCCCTTTCCCAAATAGAGTACACTTAAAACACTCCACCGCCGCCATTAATGCCCCTTCTCGAACTCCCATCGTACCGACGGGTAAATTATTCCACAAATGTAGTCCAATAATAGCATCCACCGCAGGATTAGTTAACACCCCTGCTTCAATCATGGGTTTAGCACCCCCCGGTCCTTCTTCAGCAGGTTGAAAAATAACTTTAACAGTCCCCCGCCATTTATCTCGATTATGGGCTAAATAATGGGCAATACCGAGGGCTATGGCAGTATGTCCATCGTGACCGCAACCGTGCATAATACCTTTGTGTTTAGAACAGTAGGAAACCTCATTTTCTTCTTGAATCGGTAAGGCATCCATATCAGCACGAATCGCTAAAACTCTTCCTTCATGATGACTATGAATAGTAGCGACAATACCCGTTTTTGCCACTTGAGTTTGATAGTCAATACCCCAATCACTCAATTTTTCCGCTACAAAATCGGCAGTTAATACCTCCTGAAAACCCAACTCTGGATATTGGTGTAATCTGCGTCTCCAATGCACTAATTGAGGTTGAAGTTGTGCTATTTCTGAGCGAATTTCGGAGGTTTTGATGGAATAATCTGAGGTGAGGGTATTAACCATAATATTTATAAATATTTACAATCAAATAATGAATCTGTTTTTTATTTTAACCTTCATTTAATCTCTATATTTGTCACGAATATTGTTGAAGCTAGTCAGGATACCAAAACATACCCTTAATGCCTTCAGGGTCTAATACAAAACCTAAACGGCGATAAAAGTCCACCACATGGGGATCAGCAAATAATGTTACATTGCTAATATCATCACTGCGTAGTTTTTTGATGATATATTTCATAAAAGTTTTACCTAAGCCCTTATTCTGGTAACGAGGATGTATCACCACATCCCAGATAGTAGCGTTAAAAGCACGATCAGATGTAGCACGAGCAAAACCGATTAGTATTGTTCTTGCTCCCCGTATTTCCCAAGCTGAAGCGACTAAATAGCTATTATCTAACGCTTTGCGCACTTTTCGCAATGGTCTTCTCGCCCACCCTACGGAGTCGCATAATTCTTCTAATTCGTATAAGTCTATTTCTTGACTGGTACTAAAATATAGTTTAGTACGACCAAACACATTTGGGTCTAGTGTAACCCAATCTCGATCGAAATCTTTGTCAGTTCGACCGTTATAACTATCGGTTTTTGTAAACAATTTTTGTAACCAAACCATGCCTATAGCGTCAATCTATAAATGCTCTACTTATTTTACTCCTCAATGGTGCAGAATCTTTCTTTTTCCACTTAGGCATAGAAAATAATACCACAAAGTACCCATTTCTGAACATCATTTTATATCAGTACTTATCTTGATCATTTTATGTCGAACTCAGATTATTTTGATCATGTTCGATCGTAAATTAGGTAGAATTGAAAATAAACCCTTAATCTAAATATCCCAGTAAAAAATAATTACCTTGAATATTCACTCTAAATATTTACTTATTCTTAATAAATTGCCTAGTTTGTGTTATCGGTTAAAAGTATATTTATTTTGCTCAAATCTTAATTTAACTCAAGAATTATGTTATAAAAACTCTCCACAAAAATTATTCCATTAACTTTTAATAAATATTGACTTTTAAACTCGATCGAACTTAACTATGAACACGAATAAATTAGACTTTAACCGCCTTTTTCCCCATAAACTAGACGATTTTCAACAAGAAGCCATTAAGTATTTAGACGAAAATAAATCTGTAGTGGTGACTGCACCTACAGGCTCAGGTAAAACTTTAATCGGAGAATATGCTATTTATCGTGCATTAAATCAAGGAAAAAGAGTCTTTTATACCACTCCATTAAAAGCCCTTTCTAACCAAAAATTTAGAGATTTTCAAGAAAAATTTGGACAAACATTATTAGCAGAAACTAACACCTATGCGGAAATTGGTTTAATCACAGGAGACACATTAATCAATCCCAATGCGCCTATTATCGTGATGACAACAGAAATTTTCCGCAATATGCTTTATAGTACTCCCATTGGTGAAGTGGGTACATCCATTCAAAATGTACAAACAGTCGTACTAGATGAATGTCATTATATCAGTGATCCGGGGAGAGGTACAGTCTGGGAAGAATCTATCATTTATTGCCCTTCTAATGTTCAATTAGTAGCATTGTCAGCAACCATCGGCAACCCCGAAGATTTATGTCGTTGGATTAATAACGTCAGAGATGCGCATTTTCAACAGGGGGTTAAGAGTGAGTGTATGTTAGTCAACTCAGATTTTCGTCCTGTACCATTAAAGTTTTATTTTAGTCATGCTAAAGGTTTATATAGCTTATTCAATGAGAAAAATCAGAAGTTAAATACTCAATTAAAACCCTTTTTAGGTACTAATAAAAGAGGCAAATTTCATCATAAAGATTGCCCTAGTATTAAAACAATTGTGCAACAATTAAGTAGTGATAATATGCTCCCTGCTATCTATGTAATTTTTAGTAGAAAAGGATGTGATCAAGCAGTAGAATCTTTGAGCTATTTTAATCTTGTCACCCTTGAAGAAAGTAGAAAAATTTTGCTTTATTTACTCTATTTTCTAATGATTGAAAATTTAGAATTACAGGGAAAAATAGTTGAATTTGCTAAAAAAGAACATGAAATTGCCTATAACAAGATTATCTCTTTTATTGCTAATAACGATCGAGCGGGAGAAGAATTAGTAGATTATTTAATCGAAAAACCCTTATTTAAAGAACGTTTATTAAGATTTTTAGCAGATCATAGCGAATTAGTAAGAAGTAGTCAAATTGAACCTTTAACTAGAGGAATTGCAGCCCATCACGCGGGAATTTTACCTGCATGGAAAGAGTTGGTAGAAAGATTATTTGAATTAGGTTTAGTGAAAATTGTTTTTGCTACTGCTACCCTATCGGCTGGAATTAATATGCCTGCGCGCACCACTGTAATTTCTGCGTTGAAAAAAAGAGGAGATGACGGGCATCGTTTTTTAACCCCTTCGGAATTTATGCAAATTGCGGGGAGAGCGGGGCGTAGGGGCATGGATAAGGTGGGATACGTTATCACCGTGCAAACCATGTTTGAAGGGGCTTTAGTGGCTTCTAAATTAGCAAAAGCTCCCCCCGAACCCTTGCGGAGTCAGTTCACCCCTAGTTATGGTATGGTGTTAAATTTATTACAGAAACATACCATTGATGAGGCGAAGGATTTATTAGAGTTAAGTTTTGCCGAGTATTTGGCACAGTTACAACTTGCACCCCAAGAGGATGCTATTAATACCTACACGACGGAGTTAAGCAAGTTAGATATTATGTTAGCTGGTTACAATAGTCGAGACTTAGCTAATTACGAGAAATTGAAAGAAAGAAAGAAACAGGAGAAGAAAGTCCTTAAATTATTCCAAAGAAATTGGATTCAAGCTCGACAACGGGCGATTATGCCTTATTTAGAAACTCTACAACCGGGGGCTATACTAAATTTATGTAGAGAATATAAAAAGAATGCCTATAGTATTCAAGGAGTTTTTATTGCCCATATTCCCAATGGTAATCAAAAGTTTTTGCTGTGTTTAGGTAAGGATAATAATTGGTATATTGCTTCTTTTGCGGATGTTATTGATATTAATGGCGGTAGGATTCCCCCTCATTTTGTGGAAAATATCGACATCCCTGACATTAAACAAGTGGTTATCGGTTTATTCGATTATGGTGATGATCATACCCTAAATGTGAGTCAATTAATCACGGAATACGAACAAGAATACGCCCCCCCTAGCGAAGATATTATTTTACAACAACAAACTATAGCCCAAATTGAGGACTCGATCGTCAATAATCCCTTAGATAAAGTGGAGAAAATCGGACAAATTCTCAAAAATAATCGTAAACGACAACTATTAAAACAAGAATTAACTCGTATCCAAACCCAGTATCAGCGAGGAAAATCCCATAGTTCGTATTATTGGCAAGAATTTCTGGCATTAATCGAAATTTTAAGGGAATTTGACGCTTTAGACGGTTATACTCCCACTCCCCTAGGAGAAGCCGCCGCCGTGATTCGAGGAGAAAATGAATTATGGTTAGCCTTAGCTTTAACCTCCCAACATCTTGGTTTTCTTCAACCTCATCACCTTGCAGGGGTGATTACTGCCCTGATTTCAGAACCAGCACGATTTGACACATGGGTAGGTTATCAACCTTCTCCCGAAATTTTAGAGGCATTGGGAATCCTTAGAGATGAGGAAGTTAACTATAATCCTCAAGAGTCTTTAGGGGAAATTCGTCGTCGTCTCAACCAAGCTCAAAAACACCACGATATAACTATTCCCGTTTTGTTAGAAAGGGATATGATTGGTTTATCGGAGGCTTGGTGTTTAGGGGAAACATGGGAAGAAATCTCGAAAAATACCACTATGGATGAAGGGGATATAGTGCGTGTATTAAGACGTACGATCGATGTATTAGTACAAATACCCCAAATTCCTCGCATTGATAATAATTTAGTCACAACGGCAAAAGAAGCAGTGCAGAAAATGAAGCGTTTTCCCGTCTTGTAACGTATCAAAAGGAAAGTAATAGTGAATAGTGAATAGTGAATAGTGAATAGTGAATAGTGAATAGTGAATAGTGAATAGTTTTTAATTCTTAATTCTTAATTCTTAATTTTTATTAGCGATTAATGTTTAAGCAATAATTGAGGGTTTTCGCTAAATTATCTTCTACTTCGGGAGAAAAATATTCTTTTGTTAACGGTTTTTTGTTTAAAAAATTATTCACTATTTCTATCCATTGGCTATCTTGTTTTGGTAATAATAATCCATAATATTCACAGTTTATCGGTAAAGAGGGTACGATCGAATAGTCTTGGGGATTTTTGAGAGAAGATACTTGATTTTCTAATAAAATTTTACTATCAAAAATGGCATCGATCGAGCCTTTTTCGAGGGCTTTTATTTCTTCTTCAATACCTTCATTAAAATAAATAGGTTGAGCTTGGGGATATTTTTCTTTCAATAAATCTGCGGTAGGAGTGTTATTTAAGACACCAATTTTAAAATTTTGTAAAGAGTGATTAGGATTAAAATTTTTCTCTAAAGTTTTAGGAATTAAGAAGTAATTACCCGTGACAAAAAAAGGAATAGAAAAACTAATGTCATCAAGATTTTGACTCATACTATTAGCACCACATTCTAAGTGTACCTGTCCATTAGTAACTAAATCAAAACGGTTAGTTAAATTAGAAGGAAATAATACTATATTAGGCTTAAAAGATAAATCTAATTGCTCCTCTAAATGACTAGCTAATTCCTCTGCTAAAAAACTACAATAACCTTCCCAATATCCATCTTGATTAATAAAGCCAAAAGGAGGAGTATTTTGAGAATAAGCAACTTTTAAATTTCCCGTATTTTTGATTTCATCCACTATGGAATTATAGTTATCTACTAAAGGAAAAGAAATCACTAAAGGAGGCACTATTTTTAAGGGTAAATTACTACCAAAAACTGAGGTAATATCATCAGCAGTTAAATCATTAATTTGATAAACATTTAATTTTTCGTGACTAGAAAATTCACCATAATTAGGAGTAAGATAAGCTAAATATTGAGAGTTATTATTTAAGTATGCTTCCATAAAAGCCACAGCGATACCATGAAAATATTGACTCGTTATATCTCTATGTTGACCAACTAATATTTCTGGTAAATTAGTTAAAGTATATTGTGGACTCGGTTGGGTAGAACTAAAATGTGTACCCGGTTGATAAAATAATAGATGTTTGAAAGGATTTTGTAACCAGATAAAAGGGTGTACTTGCTCAATAACTACGGGAGTAATGACATCATCCCCCCCTGCGGTAATCATAATCGGTATTTTGATTTTACTCAAACTTTCAGGTCCAAAAATAGCACTGGTGAGGGGATGAGTCGCAATAACCGCTTTGATTCTGGAATCTTGTAGATTATATTCCACAGGAGGAAGATGACTGCCTTGACATTGTAGAATTACGGCAGTATTGACAATAACTTGATCTTGTCTGCATTCTGTTTGCAGTCGTGATATATTTAACGGCGCTCCTGCTAAAGATAAAACTGTCGTACCTCCTAAAGAATCACCTATAACCCCTATTTTGTTTAAATCCACTCTTTTTTGCCAAATTTCACTTTTAGCGGTCAATTCTTGCAGTTTATCGATGACTGACGACATATCTTGAGGTCTAGCAATAAATTCTACTGGACTTAAAGCACTGTTTAACGATCCTTTTAATAATTCTTCACGGTATTGTAAATTGCTACCAATATGTTCGGGAATAGCAATAACAAAGCCATGACTAGCTAAATGTTGGGCTAAATTAACGAAATTCTCTTTTAAAGAGCCAAATCCGTGGGATATTAAGATTAAAGGTTTCTTTTCTGAGGTATTTTGAGGAAAATAGACATCCACATCAAAACTATATTCTCTCACAAATCCTTTATCGGTTTGTCTTAAGTCTTGTTTTTCAATGGTAATAGTTTCTTTACTAACTTGATATTCTCCTTTTTGACTCAAATTTTTGAGGGTATTTAAGTCAATATTAGAGTGAAGTTGTTTATCGTTATTCGCTCGAATTTCGATCGATTTTGCTACAGCATCTCGATAACTTTGATAAAGAAATAAATCATCTTTTAATTGTGCTAATAATTCTAAATTAACGAAGATACTTGATGAGGGAAAATTGCGTAAAACATCAAGAATTGTCCAAGAATTTTGTTGCGTTGCTGTAGTAACAACTGCCCCTCGAAGGGCATAAAAACCATTTCTATCACGGTGAGTCGAGACAACTTTCCCTAGTTGTTTTAATAAGTCTTCTGCTAAGGAAGTGCGACTTAATTTAGAGACAATTACAGAGTCAATATCGTGGGTTTTATTAAGAAAATTACGAATTTCTATTAAGGTTTTTTCATCTAAAGATGAGCTATATTGTTGTAAATCACCCTTTAATTCACCAGTTTTAGCAAAGGTTTCTAAGGATTCGATCGAAACGGAAAAAATGAGAGAACTATGGACTAAATTAATTGTTTCAGCACTTTTACCAGAATTAGGAAAAAAGCATAAAAAAACAATATTTAAACTTAATAAAAAAGCACTTTTTTTCATAAAAAATTAGGAATTAGGAATTAAGAGACAGGTAGAATTGACAAATATTTATAGTTTTCTGATGGGGTGGGGTTTAATATATTAAACCCCTACGTTACTCATTCCTCATTACTCATTACTCATTATTCATTCCCTCTCTTAATCGGTAAACTTAGATACTTCCCAGTTTATAACCTGCTTTGAGTAAAGCATCATCCCGAATACGACAAGAATCACAGACACCGCAGGGGGTTTCTCCTCCTTGATAGCACGACCAAGTTTCATCGATCGGTACATTCAAAGCCATAGCAGTTTTCACAATTTCCACTTTCGACAAGGTTACTAAAGGAGCGATTAATTGGGGTGCTTTTCCTTCAATACCGACTTTTGAGGATAGATTTGCTAATTGTTGAAAAGCCTGTAAATATTCAGGGCGACAATCAGGATAACCAGAATAATCGATGGCGTTGATACCTAAATAAATAGCTTCTGCTTGGGTAGCTTCCGCTAAAGAAAGTGCGATCGAAATAAATACAGTATTTCTACCCGGTACATAAGTAGAAGGAATTTCATCGGGTTTTACTCCATCTTGGGGAATAGATAAACTGTTATCTGTGAGGGAAGAGCCTCCCCAAAGAGAAAGGTTAACATCAATGATATAATGTTCTTTAATGCCTAATTTGGGAGCTAATTTTTGGGCGATGTCCAATTCTTTGGCGTGTTTTTGCCCATAACGAAAGGATAGCGCTCTCGTCTCGTATCCTGCATCAATAGCAATGGCGGCACTGGTAGCGGAATCTAAACCTCCTGATAATAAAACAATAGCTCTTTTCAACATAATACATTAATAAATAAAAAAGTTCGCAGTTTTAACCATTTTTAGTTAAAAACTAAGTACAAAATATAAATTTACAAATACTGCATATTATTATAATAACTCCAAAACTGTTTACTATTCTTTGTGGTTATCGAGCGTAGATACTCCACCTTCGTCAGAAAAATTTTTTCAGCACTACCTATAAATATGAATCTTTCCTATTCCGTTAAATCTTTAGAAGACAAAACAAAATTAATTCCTTGTAAGCCTCACAGTGTCGAAATAGAATTAATCGAGACTTTTAAGTCACAAATTTTAAGTAACGATAAGGCGCAAAAAATGGCGGAGTTTTTTAGTTTATTAGGAGATTCTAACCGTTTAAGAATTTTATCGGTATTAGCACAACAAGAATTGTGTGTTTGTGATTTAGCGGCTACTTTAGACATGAGTGAATCGGCAGTGTCTCACCAATTAAGGACTTTAAAAGTCATGCGTTTGGTTGCCTATCAAAAAAGAGGGAGAAAGGTTTTTTATCGTCTTTTAGACCATCATGTTTTAGAATTATATCGATCGGTGGCTGAACATTTAGACGAAACGGATTAGATATAGCAATGGGCAATGGGCAATGGGTAAAAGTTAAGAAAGACTCATAAAAAATTACAATATTGCTAAGTATAGTTAAGATACCAGAAAGTTGAGGTTGAAAATGGTAAGTTCGATCGTATTTCCCATCACCGTTGAAGAATATCTTGCACAAGAAGAAATCAGCGAAGAAAAAAACGAATTTATAGAAGGAGAAATTGTTAAAATGGCGGGTGCTTCTGCTAATCATAATCGTTTGGCTGTTAATTTCACCCGTCTATTACCCCTAGAAATCAATGGGCAAAGTTACGAGATTTTTGTTAGTGATATGAAGTTATTACCCCCTCATGGTGATAATTATTTTTATCCTGATGTTATGGTAATTAAAGGTGAGCCTTGCTTTACTAACGAAAAACAAACCGCAGTAACGAATCCTTGTTTAATTGCCGAAATTTTATCTAATTCAACAGAAGGATTTGACAAGAATCAAAAATTTGCTTTTTATCGCACTATACCTGAATTGAAAGAGTATATTTTGATCTCTCAAGAAGATTATCGGGTGGAATTGTATCGCAAAGTAGGTAAACATCAATGGTTATTGACAGAATTAGTCAGTCAACAGGATGTGTTAACCTTAGAATCCGTTGAGGTAGAAATTAGTTTAGCAGATTTGTATAAACGGGTTAAATTTAGCAATAAATAGTTTTAGCTTCTTCGGCAAAAAGCCTCACACTGTATTGTTCCACACAAAAAACACTCATAAAATCAGTGTGAGATGATTCGACTACGCTCACCACAAGTGAATTGCCATCCTAGATTGTTGCACAAATCCTCAAATTAATGTTAAACTAAATTATAGCAAATCAAGTTTACTCTAAAGTAATGTTGAAAGTAGTTAAAATCAGAATTTACCCAGACTCGTCTCAAAAACTAGCATTGGCAAAAGCCTTTGGTAGTTGTAGGTGGCTTTGGAATTATTTTTTGAATTTAATGAATGAGACTTACAAAAAAACAGGAAAAGGTTTATCAGGCTATGATGTCAAGAAGTTAATTCCTGAGTTAAAGAAACAGGAAGAAACTGCTTGGCTATCTGAAACCTACTCTCAATGTTTGCAACAAGTTTGTTTAAATCTGGGAGTAGCTTTTAATAATTTCTTTGAGAAACGAGCAAAGTATCCTAATTTTAAGAAAAAACAGGGTAAGCAATCATTGCAGTATCCTAGCAATGTCAGTATTAAAGATGACTGTCTTAATGTTCCCAAAATAGGATTGATTTATGCTAAAATTCATCGTCCTATTGAGGGTAAAATTAAAACGGTAACTATTACTAAAAACTGCTGTGATCAATACTATGCTTCTGTTTTGATTGAGGATGGTAAAGATAAACCGACTTTATCCTCTGAAGGTAAAGCAGTTGGAATTGACTTAGGCTTGACTCATTTTGCTATTACCAGTGATGGCTCTAAATTTGATAACCCCAAGATACTGAATAAACATGAGAAAAACTTAAAAAGAAAACAGCAACAATTATCTCGTAAACAAAAAGGGTCTAATAACCGTAATAAGGCGAGGTTAAAAGTTGCTAGAGTTCATAAAAAAATCACTAATTGTCGTGAGGATTTTCTACACAAGCTATCTCGTAGGATGGTAAACGAAAACCAAGTTATTGCAGTAGAGAATCTGAATGTTAAGGGCATGATGCAAAATCATTGTCTAGCTAAAGCAGTTCAACAAGTAGGTTGGGGACAATTTTGCACTATGCTTAAATATAAAGCGGAGCAGGAAGGAAAAGTTTACATTGAAGTAGATAGATTTTTCCCTAGCTCTAAAACTTGTCATGTGTGCTTAAACAAAATAGACAGCTTACCCCTAAATGTAAGATACTGGAGTTGCGTAAAGTGTGGCACTAAACATGATAGAGATATAAACGCAGCAATTAATATCCGAGATGAAGGACTACGAATTTTACAGACCTCTGGAACGGGGGATAAAGCCTGTCGTCAAACTGTAAGTCGGGGTAAGGGAGGACGCAAGAAATCTACTACTACGCTAGTTTCTGGGCAGGAAGCCAACACTGTAACGTCAGTTCAGTGTGGGTAGTTCACTCATAAAGTTCGTCTCGATCGAAACTATAATCAGGAGGTAAGTAAACCTCGTAACTCTTTACCCGTTGAAAAAACACTTGCTTTTTATCGTTTTCCTTAGATATGAACCTCCTTTGTATCCTTGTTCTTATGGACATTTTCTTCCTTGTGCTAAGTCTTGACGGAGACGATACTTGATATAATATCTAAATTTAAAATTTTTGAGAATAACTTTTGATTATGTCCACAGGTAAAAAATTATATGAAGGAAAAGCTAAAATAGTTTATGCTACTGAAAACGATCGAGAATACTTAACTTATTTTAAAGATGACGCTACCGCCTTTAATGCTCAGAAAAAAGGTTCGATCGAAAATAAAGGGAGTATCAACTGTACAATATCGTCCGCATTACTGGAATTATTGGGCAATAAGGGCATCAAAACTCATT
Organism: Geminocystis sp. CENA526; assembly: GCF_050753365.1. Taxonomy (NCBI): domain Bacteria; kingdom Bacillati; phylum Cyanobacteriota; class Cyanophyceae; order Chroococcales; family Geminocystaceae; genus Geminocystis; species Geminocystis sp. CENA526. Next base: position 37,489 of record NZ_JBLZFY010000016.1, on the reverse strand, counting down.
TTTTGGATCAAAAGTCAGAAAGAGAAATGCTCGTTAAAGCAGTGGAAATTATCCCCTTAGAAGTGGTAGTGAGAAATATTGCAGCAGGAAGTTTGTGCAAACAGACAGGTTTACCCGAAGGACAAAAATTAGCTTTTCCCCTCGTAGAATTTTACTTGAAAAACGATGACTTGGGCGATCCCCTCTTGACAATCGATCGATTAACATTATTGAATATAGCTACCCCTGAACAAATATCTCTGCTGAAAGAAAAAGCCCTGAAAATTAATCAATATCTGATAGAATTTTTCGCAAGTTGTGATATTACGTTAGTGGATTTTAAACTAGAATTTGGTTTAGATCAAGAAGGAACAATCCTTTTAGCGGACGAAATTAGTCCCGATACTTGTCGTTTATGGGATGTATTGGAACAAGACACAGAAAAAAGAGTCTTGGATAAGGATCGCTTTCGCCGAGATTTAGGTAAAGTAGAGTCAGCATATCAGCAAGTACAAAAAAGAGTGTTAACTCAAATTGAAAAACTGAAAAATAATTAGTATATTTAAAAACAATAATTGCAATTAAATGTGGTGTGTGGCAGTGAAAAACAACAAAAAATCTAGTTCTTTAACCGATAATCAGCGTAAATTTTCTTTAAAATTACCATTAGAGAAAGTTATAGGGCGTGAATCGAAACTTAACCAAGAGAATAAGCTATTTTGGCGAAATACTCTAATTTTCACCCTCTTATCCAGTGTCGGATTGACTTCTCCTCTCAAGGCAATGGCAGAATCAGAAACCATTAGTGCCTCCATTCCTATTCCTGTATCGAGTGCAGAAGAATCCTCAGAAAATACCGTTGCTTTATCACCACAACCGAACCCTTTATATACCTCTATCCCTATACCAGTCTTATTTCCAGACATCTCAGAAAAACCAGACTCCCCAAGTTCTCCCCCTCCTCCAAACTCTGCAAAATCTCCAGATTTAATTGCTCAAACTGAACCTTTTTTCAAATCCACTTCTTTATTTACTCAATCCAATCCCGAAGCAACCTCCGAAGAAGCTAGAGTTTTGGTGTCGGAAGTCCTAGTGTCGGGGGTAGATGGAGAATTGAAAGATTTAGTCTATAATACCGTAAGGACTAATCCCGGACGTACCACGACTCGATCGAGATTACAAGAAGACATTAACGCTATTTATGCAACGGGATATTTTAGTAACGTGAGAGTGACTCCCGAAGATACTCAATTAGGGGTAAGAATCACTTATGAAGTTCAGCCAAACCCTGTTTTAAATCGCATTGAAATAGAAACCCTCCCTGCAAAAAGCAACGGACAAAGTTCTTTACTACCCCAAGAAGTGATTGATAAAGCCTTTGATGAACAGTATGGGAGAATATTGAATTTACGAGATTTACAAGAAGGTATTGCAGAGTTAAACAAATGGTACACCGATAATGGCTATGATTTAGCCCAAGTAGTGGGCGCACCTCAAATTAGTCCAAATGGAATCGTTACCCTCATTATTGCCGAAGGACAATTAGAGAATATTCAAGTCAGATTTTTTAATGATGAGGAAGAAGAAGTTAACGGTAAAACCAGAGATTTCATCGTCACTAGGGAAATGAAACTAAAACCGGGGGATGTGTTTAACCGCCGTACTGCTCAACAAGACTTACAAAGGGTATTCGGTTTAGGTATTTTTGAAGATGTAAAACTTTCCTTTAGCCCCGGAGAAGACCCATCCGAAGTGGTCATGAATGTTGATATAGTAGAAGGCAAAAGCGGTTCTTTAGGTGCAGGTGCTGGTATTAGTTCTACCAGTGGTTTATTTGGTACAGTTAGTTATCAAGAACGTAATTTTGGCGGTAATAACCAAACTCTAGGGGTAGAGTTTCAATTAGGGGAAAGAGAATTACTATTTGATTTGAATTTTCAAGACCCTTGGATTGCAGGTGATCCTTATCGTACTTCTTACAGTGCTAACCTTTTCCGTCGTCGATCGATCTCTTTGGTTTATGATGGTACAGATACTGAAACCATCCGTACAGAGCGTCGTAATGATAGCCCTAGGGTAGTGCGCACGGGGGCGGGGATTTCTTTTTCTCGTCCTTTGAGTGAAGATGTGTTTTCTCCAGCAGAGTGGGTTATTAGTACGGGGATTCAATATCAAAACATTGAAGTACAAGATGCTGATGGAGATATAGCACCTCGATCGGGACAAGCCTTTGGTAATCAAAAACTAGCTTTTAATGCCAGTGGTGTGGATGATTTAATTAGTGTGCGGTTAAATGCTTCCCAAGATACCAGAGATAACCCTTTACGTCCTACCAGTGGTAGTCTATTACTGTTGGGGATGGAACAAACTGTACCTCTAACATCTATTTTATATAATCGCATCCGAGCTAATTATAGCCATTATGTGCCTGTGAAATTGCTCAATTTTGATTTTATGGAAGGTCCTCAAGCCTTAGCTTTCAACGTTCAAGCAGGTACAGTATTAGGGGATTTACCCCCCTACGAAGCCTTTGTTATCGGTGGTAGTAACTCTGTTAGAGGTTACGGAGAGGGTGATTTGGGCAACGGTCGATCGTACTTCCAAGCGACAGCAGAATATCGTTTTCCCATTGTTTCTTTCTTAGGTGGTACTTTATTTTTTGACTATGGTACAAATATTGGCTCACAGGGTGCAGTCATTGGTAAACCTGCCGAAGTCAGAGGCTTAAGTGGTGATGGTTTTGGTTATGGTTTAGGGGTAAGAGTGCAATCTCCTGTCGGTCCTATTCGTATCGATTATGCTATCAATGATGAAGGTGATAGTCGTATCCACTTTGGTATAGGCGAGAAATTTTAGGTGGACAGGTGGACAGGTGGACAGGTAGAGGAGGAGGAAATAATTATTGTTTTTTGATGAGGTTGGGTTTAATATATTAAACCCCTACATTCCTTTTTACTATTGCCTTTTGCCTTTCTCAATTCTCAATTTTTAATTCTTAATTCTTAATTCTTAATTCTTAATTCTTAATTCTTAATTCCTCATTACTTTCCTCTTTTATGAAAACTTCCTCACTCTCACAATCTTGGTTAAATCAATTACCTACTTATCTTTGGTATATTTCTTTGGCTTCGATCGCGCTGTTAATTTCCCTCCCGATTTTAACGGTTGTCAGTAGTATTTTTGCCGATCGTCAAGAAATTTGGCAACATCTACAGGATACTGTACTGAAAGATTATATTGTTAATTCCCTCGTTTTAATGATAGGAGTTAGTATAGGTGTTCTTCTTATTGGGGTTAGTTGTGCGTGGTTAGTTACCATGTGTGATTTTGTGGGAGCAAGTATTTTTGAATGGTTGTTATTAATGCCCTTGGCAGCCCCTGCTTATATTTTGGCTTATAGTTATACCAGTATGTTAGAGTACTTTGGTCCTGTTCAAATCTGGTTAAGAAGTATTTTTGGTTGGGAAAGTATTGATGACTATTGGTTTCCCTCAATTCGTAATATCACAGGGGCGATCGTATTGTTAGTATTAGTTTTATATCCCTACGTTTATCTTTTAGCAAGGGTTGCTTTTTTAGAACAATCCACTTGTACTGTGGAAGCGAGTCGATCGTTAGGTTATAATCCTTGGCAGAGTTTTTTCAAAGTAGCTTTACCTTTAGCTCGTCCTTCCATTGTGGCTGGTTTAGCCTTAGCTTTGATGGAAACTTTAAACGATTTTGGTACAGTACAGTATTTTGGTGTGAGTACCTTTACCACTGGTATTTATCGTATTTGGTTTGGCATGGGAGAAAGAGTTGCCGCCGCGCAATTAGCTTCTTTTTTGATGGTATTTATCCTCATTTTAATCTTTCTGGAACGTCGATCGAGATCCAATGCCCGTTACTATCAAACTAATAGCATCAATCAACAAATACCCCGTTTTCAGTTAAATTGGTGGCGCAGTATTTTGGCTTTTAGTAGTTGCTCCCTCCCTGTTTTGCTTGGTTTTGTCATTCCTACTATCTACTTATTAGATTTAACGATTCGTAATCGAGAAGAAACCCTTAACGATACTTTTTGGACTTTAACCCAAAATAGTCTTATCTTGTCCGTAATTAGTGGTGTCGTGGCTATTATTATTGGTTTATTTATGGCTTATGGACAAAGATTGATACCCAATACCATTTTAAATATTTCTGTGCGCATTTCTTCTATGGGTTACGCTATCCCAGGTTCGGTTATTGCCGTTGGTATCCTTATCCCCCTCGGTATTTTCGACAATAGCCTTGATGAATGGATGTACAATAATTTTAACATTTCCACAGGCTTGTTACTCAGTGGTACGATCGTGGCTTTAGTTTATGCCTACCTTGTGCGATTTTTAGCAGTATCTTTCAATACGATCGAATCTAGCCTAGCCAAAATCAAACCTAACCTTGACGATGCCTCTCGTAGCCTCGGTTATGGAGCATTTTCTACCCTGTTTAAAATTCATTTACCCCTCCTTGGAGGAGGCATTTTAACAGCCTTAATGCTGGTTTTTGTGGACGTGATGAAAGAATTACCCGCTACCCTAGTGATGCGCCCTTTCAACTTTGATACTTTAGCCGTCAGGGTATATCAATACGCTTCCGATGAAAGATTAATTGAAGCCTCTGCCCCTGCTTTAGCGATTATTTTAGTAGGCATTATTCCTGTTATCTTCCTAAGTTATCGTATTGCTCGATCTCGATCAGTTTATAAGTAAGCTAAGACCCATTTAACTGGTATATAATTGAATTAATTAGAAATAAATCTTTCTCCCTTTCCCTCTTTCCTCTTATCTTCATCATTTTATAGTTCACTCAGGTTATGCTCTTTATCTTCCCTTCACGGTAAAATAAAGTAATAAACTTTGTGCCTTTGCGCCTTTGCGAGAGATAAAAATATATTAAATCCTATGACAACAGAAACGATCAAATTACCCCGCACCAGTGAATCTGAACAATTAAAGAAAATTCGTCATACCACTTCCCATGTCATGGCGATGGCAGTACAAAAATTATACCCTAATGCACAGGTGACGATCGGACCTTGGACGGAAAACGGTTTTTATTATGACTTTGATTTAGCCGAACCCTTAGCAGAAAAGGATTTGAAGGCAATTAAAAAAGAAATGATTAAAATTATTAACCGTAAATTGCCTGTAATTAGGGAAGTGGTGAGTCGGGAAGAAGCCCAAAATAGGATCAAAAGTATTAACGAACCCTATAAACTAGAGATTTTAGACAGTATTAAGGACGATACTATCACCATATACCATTTAGCGGAAGAATGGTGGGATTTATGTGCCGGTCCTCATGTGGAATCCACCGCCGATTTAAACCCGAAAGCCATCGAACTGGAAAGTGTTGCAGGAGCTTACTGGCGTGGCGACTCTAATAATAAGCAGTTACAGCGATTATACGGCACAGCATGGGAAAACCCCGAACAATTAACAGAGTATAAAAGACGTAAGGAAGAAGCCTTAAAAAGAGATCATCGTAAACTAGGTAAAGAATTAGGCTTATTTATTTTCGCTGATCCCGTAGGTCCAGGTTTGCCACTTTGGACACCAAAAGGCACTTTAATTCGATCGACTTTGGAAGATTTCTTGAAAAAAGAGCAGGTTAAGCGCGGTTATCTTCCTGTCGTGAGTCCTCACATCGGTAGAGTGGATTTATTTAAGATTTCTGGACACTGGCAAAACTATAAAGAAGATATGTTTCCCATGATGGCAGACAACGCCGAGGAAGCAGAAAAAGAAATCGGTTTTGTCTTAAAACCCATGAATTGTCCTTTTCACATCCAAATCTATAAAAGTGAGTTACGATCGTACCGTGAGTTACCCATGCGTTTAGCGGAATTTGGTACAGTGTATCGCTATGAACAATCAGGGGAGTTAGGAGGTTTAACCAGAGTAAGAGGCTTTACCGTTGATGATTCCCATTTGTTTGTAACTCCTGAGCAATTAGAATCAGAATTTTTCAGCGTCGTTGAACTTATTTTATCAGTGTTCAAGAGTTTACAACTGAAGAATTTTAAAGCCCGTTTGAGTTTCCGTGATCCCAATTCTGACAAATATATTGGCGGTGATGAAGTGTGGGAAAAAGCTCAAAACGCTATCCGTAAAGCCGTGCAACACCTTGACATGGAATACTTTGAAGCGGAAGGAGAAGCGGCATTTTATGGACCAAAATTAGACTTTATCTTTCAAGATGCCTTAGAAAGAGAGTGGCAATTAGGTACAGTACAGGTTGATTATAACTTGCCTGAGCGTTTTGATCTCGAATATACCGCCCCCGATGGTACTCGTCAACGCCCCATTATGATTCACCGTGCGCCCTTCGGCTCTTTAGAGCGTCTTATGGGCATTTTAATCGAAGAATACGCAGGGGACTTCCCTCTTTGGTTAGCACCTGTTCAAGTGCGTTTAATGCCCGTTAACGATGATTTTTCGGGGTACTGTGAAGATGTTTGTCAAAAAATGCAACTCACAGGTATTCGAGCAGAGGTCGATCGATCTAACGAAAGACTAGGTAAGATGATTCGCAACGGTGAAAAGCAAAAAATCCCCGTTATGGCAGTTGTCGGCGGTGAAGAAGTGGCTAACAATACCCTCAATATTCGCACTCGTGCGTCTGGAGAGTTGGGCGCTATTGCGGTTACAGAAGTCATGGAAAAACTGGTAAGTTCGATCGAATCCCATGGTAATTTTTAAGTGAATAGTGAATAGTGAATAGTGAATAGTGAATAGTGAATAGTGAATAGTGAATAGTGAATAGTGAATAGTGAATAATGTTCACTCATTGAAAAATTTAAAGTTCAATTTATTGAACTAGAAACTATTAGACGTCAGATTGCTTAGTGCCTCGCAACGCTGCGCGATTTATTACACGGCGTGTTATTGATTAACAACTAAAACTATTCTTAATTCTCAATTCTCAATTCTTAATTCTTAATTCTTAATTGGGTATGACGTTAACAAAAGGTGTCGTAGTTTTAGACAATTTATTATCTTTATTGTCTTGATTTTCTGTATCTACGATCGAACCGATACCATGTAAAGTAGAGACGATATTATTAGGATCAATAAATAAAACCTTACTACTTTCGCTACTACCAATCACCTTACCCATATCTAAATATTGTTGAGTTAAGAGAAATTGTAAAGCCTTTTGGGCATTAGGATCACTTTTAATCTGATTGACGATAATATCTAAAGACTCTGCTGTAGCTTGGGCTTGAAGAATTTGCTGTTGTTTTTTGCCTTCTGCTTCTAAAATTGCCGCTTTTTTCATGGATTCGGCTTCTAAAACTTTCGCTTCTGCCCTTCCTTGGGCGGAATTAATCGCTGAATCTCTCTCCCCTTCGGAATTTAAGATAGAAGCCCGTTTTCTTCTTTCTGCTGCCATTTGTTGCTCCATCGACTGCTGTACTGCACTAGAAGGAGTTATGTCTTTTAATTCTACCCTTAACACTTTTACTCCCCAAGGATCAGTAGCTATATCTAATTCTCTAAGTAATACATTGTTGATTTCGGCACGAGCCACAAAAGTTTCATCTAATTCTAACTTACCTATTTCCGCCCTAATTTGAGTTAACACAAGGTTTTCCATGCCTGATTGTAAATCTTCGATTTTGTAATAGGCTTTTTCCATATCCACAATACGCCAATAAATCACCGCATCGACACTTATCGAAACATTGTCTTTAGTGATACAAGATTGAGGAGGCACATCCAAAATTTTATCCCTAGTGGTGTCCTTATAAACCACCTTATCTAAAAAAGGCATAATAAAATTCAATCCCGGGGTTAATTTTTTATTGTAACTACCTAACCTTTCGACTAAAAACTCGTTTTTTTCGTTGACAATTTTTACACTACCAAAAACTGCTGAACCTGCTAAAAAAATTAGAATTAATAAAGTTTCCATAACATTAAATTTTTTACTAAATGATTAAACAAATTTTTTAGGTAAAACTGATAAAATATTACCTTTTCTACTAACAATATAAACTGTTTCTTCTGGTGGAATTTCAAGGTTTTCATCACTACAAATAGCTGACCAAGAACTACCTTCATACATTACTTGACCTACTTTACCCGGTTCGATCGAAGTAATAGTGATAGCTTCACTTTCTTCTAATAATAAAGGCTCTTGTTTTTTAGTGACAAAATATTTTTTTGCCAGAAAAATTAAACCAACAGAAAAAAGCATCCAGAGAATAATTAGTACATTATCATAGGGAATAAATAAGGCAAATCCTGCCACTAAAATGGCACTTAAACCCATCATTAATTCCACAAAAGCTGTAGGGAAAATAAACTCCATTATACAAAAAATAGAGCCAATTATCAGCCATACTAATACAGGGGATAACATATATTATCGTGATTATTTACGACTATCTATATCAATCATTATAGCTATTCAATTCAAAATCTATCAAAAAAAGTTTTTCAGAGGTAACGATAAAGAGATTTTAGACAAGAAAAATCATTTAGTTGTTAAGAAGTATTAAGATTATTAAAGTATCGTTATTATCTTATTTATTATTTTTCTATCATCATGGCTAGAGATTTACGTCAATTTATCGAATTATTAGAAAAAAAAGGACAATTAAAACGTATTAAAACCGAAGTTGATGCCGATTTAGAAATTGCAGAAATTGCGAATAGAATGTTACAAGCTGGAGGAGCGGGATTACTTTTTGAAAATGTGAAAAATTCTCCTTATCCTATAGCGGTTAACCTCTTGGGTACATTAGAAAGGGTGTGTTGGGCAATGAAGATGGAAAATCCCTTAGAATTAGAAGAATTAGGCAAAAAATTAGGGATGTTGCAACAACCAAAACCCCCAAAAAAAATCTCCCAAGCGATCGATTTTGGTAAAGTATTATTTGACGTGGTAAAAGCCAAACCCACTAAAGGTTTTTTCCCTCCCTGTCAACAGGTAGTCATTGAAGAAAAAGACTTAGATTTAAACACTTTACCCCTAATTCGTCCTTACCCCAAAGACGCAGGAAAAATCATCACTTTAGGATTAGTCATCACTAAAGATTGTGAAACAGGAACGCCCAATGTAGGAGTTTATCGTTTACAATTACAATCAGATAAAACCATGACAGTACATTGGTTATCTGTGAGAGGTGGTGCTAGACATCTAAGGAAGGCTAGTTTAATGGGCAAAAAATTAGAAGTTGCGATCGCACTGGGGGTTGATCCCTTAATCATTTTGGCGGCGGCAACTCCTATTCCTGTGGACTTATCAGAGTGGTTATTTGCAGGGTTATATGGTGGAGAAGGAGTTAAACTAGCGAAGTGTAAAACCCTTGATTTAGAAGTACCCGCCGACTCAGAATTTGTTTTAGAAGGTACAATTACCCCTGGGGAGGTATTACCCGATGGACCTTTTGGGGATCACATGGGTTATTATGGTGGAGTGGAAGATTCCCCTCTTATTCGTTTCCACTGTATGACACATCGTAAAGACCCTATTTATCTTACCACTTTTAGCGGTCGTCCACCAAAGGAAGAAGCCATGATGGCGATCGCACTGAATCGTATTTATACCCCTATTTTGCGTCAACAGGTATCAGAAATTACCGATTTTTTCTTACCGATGGAGGCATTAAGCTATAAAGCCGCCGTAATCTCTATAGATAAAGCATACCCCGGACAGGCAAAACGGGCGGCTATGGCTTTTTGGAGTGCTTTACCCCAATTCACCTATACTAAATTTGTGATTGTTGTTGACAAAGAAATCAACATTCGTGATCCCCGTCAGGTAGTGTGGGCAATTACATCAAAAGTTGATCCTGTGAGGGATGTGTTTATCTTACCTGAGACACCTTTTGATACCCTTGATTTTGCCAGTGAGAAAATTGGTTTAGGGGGAAGAATGGCGATCGATGCTACCACAAAAGTATATCCAGAAACAGATCATGAATGGGGAGAAGTGTTAGAATCCGATGAGAAAATAGCGGAAAAAGTCACTCAAAGATGGGCAGAATACGGCTTAGGAGAGTTAAATTTAGAAGAAGTTAACCCTAATCTATTCGGTTACGAAATATTTTAAAAAAATTTGATCGAATCCCCTATTTTTGGTGGGCAATGCCCACCCTACTTTTTATGATTCTCTTGTTAACGTTTGGGCTAACTCCTCAATGGTGTCTTGGGGTAAACCTGTAAACATTACCACTTGTTCGATCGACATTTCATTCCTGAGCAAATTTAAGGCTATTTCGATTTTTGCTTGGAGTTTACCCTCAATTTTGCCTTCAATTTTGCCTTCTCGGAGTATTTCTTGATAAATTACGGATTCTTTCATAATGTCGCTCCTTAATATTTGTTTGATGGTTGTTTCGTTTAACACTAATCCAGCTAAAATGCTCGATATTGCTAATAGATTGTTTTTTGTCGTTGTATCAGATTCTTGTTTAATGGTTTGAGCTATCTGGGTTAATACCATTTTAGGATTTTCTCCCGACGATAGCACTGCTAAAGGTAATAAACCTAATTGATTCATAAATAATTCGGGAGGTTGCTCCCAAAGTCGAATTACATCAAATTCATGGTAGGTTTTCTCTAAGCGGAAATTGTTTTGTTGTGCTAATTCAGAACTTGTTTTTCGCAAGTAAATTACTACTTGTTTCATCCGTTTTTGCGGATAACGGCGATATACCCTCAATCGATAATCGATCATCCGAAATGCCATTGTTTCATCTGTATCTGTTTGAAATTCCAGATGTAAAACGAGGTTTTCTGATTGTAAGAGAATGAGAGAATCAGCTCGAATCGGTTGTAATGATAATTCGGTGGGTTTTAATTCGGTTAAAGTCACTTTATAGCCTAGTAACCATTGAGCAAAGTCTTCGCTATAGTTTTCGGCTAAAAATTTGCATACGTTATCAAACATGAATTTTTTAAGATATTTATTTTTCTAAATTATGTCATGAGGATAAATGCCTAAAGGCATTACTACGAACCCTTAATGAAAATGTTGTCATAAAAGTTAATAATTGTTTTATAAAAAAAAACTTATAATACAGATTGCGTCAAATAATTATTGTTTTCAATTTCAGAAGGTTGGTTTATGCCTTATCTACAAATTATGATTTTCAAAGATACTAACAAAGATTTCTTTTTGTAATGTGCATAAATTGATCAAGTCATCCTGATAAATGAATAGGAGATATTTCTCTTAGTGATGCAAACAATAATCTTAATACTATATTTTGCAATATATTATGTCTGAAGAAAAAATTAACCAAAACGAGACTTTAGAAACAAAGTCAGAAACGGATACTTTACAAGCTAAGGCAGTAGAAACTCAAACTTCATCAGATTCTACTAATAAAATCAATGCTTGGAGTAATTTATTAAGTTCGATCGCATCCGTGTTAAAATCTTTTGCTCCTTATTTATGGGCATTAGTCGTTATCATCGTGATAATTCCCTTAATTGGACAAGCAATTATTGCTAACTCTTTTAATAGTGATAAAGTAATCCCTCCTCCCGATCGAGAAATTGTCATTGAAGGAAATCAAATTGATTGGAAAAAAGTTGATATTGCCATTCAAGATAGTTTGAACGTAGCCTATGAAAATACTAACAAATATGCTGATGAACAATTACAGTTATGGGTTGATGATTTAGCCACAAGAATAGACCCTGATTTTTTAGATTGGTATTTTGGTTATTTTAATCAAAAATCTATTGAATATAAAGGCTTTTTTACAGCCATAAAAGGCGGTGCATTAAAACTTTTAAAATTTACAGATAAAGATGTAAATGAGCAAATAGCAGAAGAAATTACTGCGGATTTTCAAACAGAATTTGCTAAAAGAGTATTACGCCCACAAATTGCACAGTTGCAAATAGAAAGAATCACCGATAAAATTGTTAGATATTATCTTGATCAAGTAAAAAATAATGTTAATAATATTGCAGTTAAATATAAAATTCCTCAAACAGATTGGAATAATTATTTAAACGATATTGCTATTACTATTTACGATACAGAAGGCAATATTTCTAATACTTCTTTTAAAGTTTTTACAGGTGCTAGTGCTTATGTCGCATTCAAGCCTTTAATTGTCAAACTTGTACCAACGGTAAGTAGTAAAGTGGTGGCAAAATTAGCAGGAAAAGCTGGGGCAAAAGTTGCGACAAAAACGGGAGGAGTCCTTGCGGGAAAAATCGGAGGTACTTTTTTAGATGCTAGTGTCGGTGTCGGAATTATTTTGTGGGATATTTGGGATATTAATCATACAGCAGAAATTGAAAAGCCCATTTTAAAGGCAAATTTGATTGATTATTTAGAAGAAGTTAAATATTCTTTATTGAATAATCCGCAAACAGGAATGATGAACATTGTTGATCAAATTCAAAGTTCGATCGTCTCAAATTTAGCTTAAAAAATGACCTAAAAAATCGAACTATAGCAATTATAAATAGTTCGATCTATATCCACTATTCAAACTCAACTTAAATCTTTTAATGGTAAAGAATATGTTTAATCAACTCGGAAAAATATTGACAATATTACTTCTCACTTTTTGTTTAATATTTACTAATGGCTTTGTATATGTTCAAACAGCAAATGCTAAGGTTATTAACGAACAAAAAATTTCTAATAATTCTAATTATGATTGGAATAAAATAGATAAATTATTAGTACAAAAAATAAAAGATATTGGTGATAAAACTGAACAATTTGCAGAGGAGGAATTAAATAATTATGTGGATGAACTAATGATTGATGTGGATCACAAATTTCTTGATTGGTATTTTGGTTTTTTTCAACAAAAATTAATGGAATATAAAAGTATAATTGATTGGATAGCTTTTAAATTAGATGAACCTTTAAAAGTTCTGAGAAAAGAAGACGAAAAAAATCTGAACTCAAAGAAAATAATAGAAAAAAGATTAACAGAAGATTTTTACAACAAGTTTCAGGAATTAGTACTTAATAAATCAGCACAAAAAGATTTTAAAAACATTATTGAAACAACAGGAAAAATTTATCGTAATTCCATGAGTTTAGTGTTTGCAGATATAAAAAATTACTATAAAATACCTGATGAAGATTGGAATAATCATTTAGGAGACCTAGCTACATTAATTTATGATACTGGTAATAGCCAATCTAGTTTATCTGTTGAAAGTTTAAGTAGCTATTCTTTAACAGAAATGTTCATTTTAGGTAGTGCAACTATTGGTGCAAAATTATTTAGTAATATTGCTATTAAAGCAAGTAGTAAAGTCGCGGTAAAAAGTGGTGCTTCCATTGCTTTATCAACCACAGCTGAATTAGTGAATCCTCTCGTTGCTATTGGTTTTGTGATTTGGGAAGTGTGGGATTATCGCAAAATAGTAGAAAAATCTCGCACTCCTTTAAGACAAAATATTCTCGATTATTTAAAAGAATTAAAAAATCGAACCTTGTACGATTCAAATGTGGGAATTATACCTGCATTAGAAGAAATTGAAGCTCAAGTCATTGAGCAATTACTATCTCATTCTTAATTTTTTACAAGTTCGATCGAACTTTTTTTAGTAATCTAATAATGATGTGATTACATCACAATTTAATATGAATCAAAAAAAATTGTTACAGGAAATATTAACTCAGTTAGAAGCTATTAAAAATGAGCAAATAAATATCCGAAAAGAGTTGGAAGACTCAAAAAAAATAGCATAATCTTTAATATTTTTTGGTGGGGATTGGGCAGAAAAATTTTCTGCCCCTACAATCTCTGTGTGCTACATTAGTATAATGCACTATATTAAATAATAACAATTAGGGTAAAAAATTATGAGTAACCTAACTATTGATTGTCGATCGATCGAATTAACCCATGATAAATTTTATCAATTATGTATCAATAATCGTAACGTCAAATTTGAGAAGAATAGTAAAGGAGATTTAGTTATTATGTCACCAGTGGGAGATATGAGTAGTAATCGTAATGCTGATATAACAGCTCAATTATGGATATGGAATAGTCGATCGAATTTAGGAATAGTCTTTGATTCCTCTGCTGGTTTCATCTTACCAAATAATGCGATTCGATCGCCCGATGCTTCTTGGATTTCTTGGGAAAAATGGCAATTAATTCCTAATGAAGAAAAAGAAAAATTTGCTAATATTTGCCCTGATTTTGTCATAGAATTAATGTCTCCCAGTGATAGCTTAAAAGATACTCAAGAAAAGATGAAAGAATATCAAGAAAACGGTTGTCAATTAGGTTGGTTAATTAATAGAAAAAATCGTCAAGTCGAGATTTATCGAGAGGATAAAACATTAGAAATATTAGATAATCCTAACACCTTATCTGGTGAAAATATTTTAGTTAATTTTGTGTTAAATTTAGAACTTATTTGGTAGGTAAAAATTATGAGTAATTTAACTGTTAATTGTCGATCGAATTAACCCATGATAAATTTTATCAGTTATGTCTCAATAATCTTAATGTCAAATTTGAAATATGTCACCACTAGAAGACTCAAACAGTACACAAATTCGATGTAAGAAACTTGGAAAAATAAAGGTTTAAGAATAGTCGCTAACCAAAATTTACTGATTAAAAAGAATTAACAATTGTGAAATTATTAAATTCCCCTAATACCCTAATACCCCAATACCCCAATGTCTAAACCAGAAAATTTTATATCTAACCTCCTAATCATGCTATAATTTCAAAAATAAAATGCGCAAATCCTAATATTTTTTCTTTACCATGTTTTCAATTTCTACAGATAACAAATGGCAACCTATTATCAAAGAATTAGAAGCAATTTTAGGTAAAAATGGAGTAGTTAAACGCAAAGACGAACTTTTAACCTACGAATGTGATGGTTTAACGGAATATCGTCAACGCCCAGCTTTAGTTACATTGCCCAAAACCACCGAAGAAGTCGCCCAAATTGTCAAAATTTGCAATAAAAATGAAATAAAATGGATTGCTAGAGGTGCAGGTACAGGTTTATCTGGTGGTGCGTTGCCTGTGGAAGATTGCCTTTTAATCGTTACTGCTAAAATGCGTCAAATTTTGGATGTTGACTATGAGAATCAAAGAATTGTGGTGCAACCGGGGATTATCAATAACTGGGTGACTCAGGCTGTAAGTGGTGCAGGTTTTTACTATGCGCCTGATCCTTCTAGTCAGATAATATGCTCTATAGGAGGTAATGTGGCAGAAAATTCGGGAGGAGTTCATTGTTTGAAATATGGCACTACTACCAATCATGTTTTAGGCTTGACGATCGTAACCGCCGAGGGTGATATAGTCACAATAGGGGGGAAAGTCCCAGAAACCCCCGGATTTGACCTAACGGGCTTGTTTGTCGGCTCTGAGGGGACTTTAGGCATCGCTACGGAGATAACTTTGAAAATCCTTAAAACCCCTGACGCTATATGTGTGGTATTAGCAGATTTTAATAGTATTGAAGAAGCAGGAAGCGCCGTTGCTGAGATTATTCGTGCTGGTATTATTCCTGCTGGAATGGAGATGATGGACAATTTTAGTATTAATGCGGTGGAAGATGTGGTTGCTACTGACTGTTATCCACGGGATGCTCAAGCTATTTTATTGGTAGAATTAGATGGTTTACAGGTGGAAGTTGATACTTATAAGCAAAAAGTGGATGCTATTTGTCGATCGAACGGTGCTAGGAGTGTTACATCCGCTAGTGATGCACCCACTCGCCTCAAACTATGGAAGGGAAGAAAAGCGGCATTTGCGGCAATGGGCAAAATTAGCCCCAATTATTTTGTACAAGATGGTGTCGTACCTCGATCGAAATTATCCCAAGTATTAGGAGAAATAAATGCTTTAGGTGAACAATATGGCTATCGCATCGCCAATGTTTTCCATGCAGGAGACGGTAACTTACACCCCTTGATTTTATACAATAATGCCATTGAAGGCTCATTTCACCAAGTAGAAGAATTAGGAGGTGAAATCCTCAAGTTATGTGTGAGGGTTGGAGGTAGTATTTCAGGAGAACATGGTATTGGTAGCGATAAAAAATGTTATATGAGTGATATGTTTACCGAAACCGACTTAGAAACCATGCAATATGTAAGAAAAAGTTTTAACCCCAAAGGCTTGGCAAATCCCGAAAAAATCTTCCCCACTCCTCGCACCTGCGGTGAATCTGCTAATGCGAATCGAGCTGAATTTAAAGGTGCAAATGCCTTTTAATAGATATATTGTAGGTTGGGTTAGCCTAGCGTAACCCAACAAAATTCCTTAACCTAACCACATTTTTTATCTCTCGCAAAGTAGCAAAGTCGGTAAGAAGAATGCAAAGTTTGGTGTCAAGAAATGAAAATTGCTCTAATATTAAGATTAAATCTCCAAAACCCTTTCATTTAACCTCAAACCTGCAACCTGAAACCTTTTTTTAAACATAATTTATCATAATTAAAAAAATCATAACTATTCCCTTTTCCCTCTTCCCTACCCTCACCAAAATACTTTTTCAGCAACCCCTACTTATGAATGAAGATAATTTTTTTGATATTTATTACTATAGTTTAAATAAACAAAATGAAGAATTATGCGGTGATCAAGTAAAATTTACTAAAGGTAAAAATAAGAGTACGATCGTGCTTTCTGATGGTTTAGGTAGTGGAGTAAAAGCGAGTATTTTAGCTACATTAACCACCGAAATTTTAATTACCATGCTTGACGCAGATTTACCCTTAAAGGAAGTAATAGAAACCATTGTCGGTACTTTGCCTATCTGTCAAGTGAGAAATATTGCCTATGCTACTTTTACCATAATTACGATCGATCATACTAATAATAAATTCCACGTTATTAACTTCGATAATCCCCCTATTTTTTTACTGAAAAAAGGAGTAATTGTCACCCTAAAACATGAAACAGAACAGATTTTAAACAAAAAAATTCACTCATGTCAAGGCGTATTAGAAAGGGGTGATTTTTTAGGGGCGGCTAGTGATGGAATTTTGTATGCAGGTTTAGGAAATACGATGAATTTTGGTTGGGGTTGGCAAAATATCGCTCAATTTATGGAAAATATTTTTCGTACTAAAGCCTCTAATTCTCGATCGATCATAGAACAAATTGTCAAAGAAACTAAAAAATTATACTGTGATCATATCGGAGATGATGCCACTTTTGTTGGGGTATATGTTCGTAAACCTAAACCATTAATGATTTTTACTGGACCTCCTTTAGATGTTACCAAAGATGAGGAATATGCAGAACAATTATTAAGTTTTTCTGGGCGAAAAATTATTTGTGGAGGCACGACGGGCAACATTGTTGCTAATTATATGGGAGAGACGATCGAAATGGATATAATGACGATGAGTAAGGAATTACCGCCCATTGGTAAACTTAAAGAAGTGGATTTAGTAACCGAAGGAATCTTAACAATTTCTAAAGCCAAAGAAGTTTTAACTAAGTGTAAATTTGATATTTCTCGACTACCAACTATTAAAAATGGTGCGGTTTTATTAGCTAGAGAAATTTTAGAAGCAGACTCAATTTATTTCTTAGTTGGACAACAAATTAACGAATTTTATCAAAACCCATTATTACCAAAAAATATCTCCATTAGAAGAAGTTTAATTGAAGATTTAGTTAAGTTATTAAGAGATAATCAAAAACAAGTTATCGTCGAATATTGTTAAAAATATCAAATATTCAACCATTGACACTCTCACACACTAAAAATCCATGATCCATTTTTGATCGAGCCTTCTTAGTATGGGGTAGCACAGATAGGACATTCAGCCATTTTTCCAGAGTGATAAGTTCTTTTAAATTTAATTAATTATTACATATATTCGCTTCTTTCAAATTAGAAATGTTATATAATTAGCTATCTCAGAAGAAAATAAATGATTTTAGCTATGAAATTAGTTTTTGATTCAACGGAAAATTTTGAAAAAGAAATTGGTTATTTTGATGATAACGAACGCTTATTAATTGTTAATGAGATTAATAATTATTTTAGTTTACTATTATCAAATCCCGTTAAATTTTATTCTAAAATAGAACAACCTCTACAATTTAAGTTAGTTAATAACTACGATTCTTCTTTATATATTTTACCGATAAATGATCAGTTAAAACTTATCTTTACCGTTGATGAAGATCCCATTTTTGAACAAATTATTATTACCTTATTTCGATTAGTTAAAAATCCAGATTCGATCAAAGTTTATCAGGAAACAGGAGATTTACTATACCATGATTTCTTAGAAAATAAAAAGGTGGCGGTATTGGCATAAAAATGACTCAATTTAAACCTCTTGTGGATGAATATGGCATAATCTATGAAGCAATGAAGATTTTACCAGATAATTTAAAAATGAATTTTCTGGAAGCATTAGCAGAGTTAGAAAATAATGAATGTCATCAAAAAAGAAATTTTCCGAAAACCAGACTTCATGTAATTAAAGGTATCAAAGGACAGAAATTTCCTATTTATCGGGCTGATATTGATAAAATTTCTGGTTGGAGACTTCATGTTCAGTATTTGAATGGACAAATTCATTTAAAAGATATTATTTCAGGGCAACGTCATGATGATGTGATTAAAGTTGTTAAATCTAAAAAAGATCGATATGAGTAAAATTATCAAAAAAACTCTCTAACCCATGCTGAAGTTGACGTTTCTCTTTTTCTTTGAATATAAGGGTTTTATCCTCCCTAACCCCCCTTTGAAAGGGGGGAATAAGAGAGAGTAAAAGAAAAAAGATTAAGTACCACTGGATACATTGCACACAACACGAAAACCGATAACGTAGTCGAAAATAGCTGTACATGTACTTCTACTACGGTAAGCACAGTGACAGTTAATCAAATAGCTGTAGTAACTACCGCCACGCATACTTTTGTATTTCGCACTAAAATTAATGTAAGATGTGCCATCGGTAGGTGTGTTTTGATAATTATCGGCATAATCATCCTCACACCATTCCCAAACGTTGCCTAACATATCGTATAAGCCCCATTGATTGGGTTTTTTCCCCCCTACGGCATGAGTTTGATTGTTTGAGTTTTGACTATACCAAGCATAGTCTCCTAGTTGATTATCGTTATTTCCAAAATAATATTTAGTGGTGCTACCACCCCGACAAGCATATTCCCACTGTGCCTCCGATGGTAATTGATATTTCTGCCCCGTTTTTTGAGATAGTTTCTGACAAAATTCCTGTGCCATATCCCAAGATACATTTTCCACAGGATGATTTCCCCAATGCCCCTTTGAAAGCCAACCTCCCTTTGAAAGGGGGGCATTTTTAGCATTAGAAAAATAAGAAGGATTGTTCCCCGTAATCGCTTGATATTGAGCTTGAGTAATGGGATATTTCGCCATATAAAAAGCATTTAAAGTTACTCGATGTTGTGGATATTCGTCATTACTAGCACCTTTTTCTCCTTGATTTGCTCCCATCATAAAGCTACCTGCGGGGATATAAACCATATCAAGAGTGACTCCATTACCTAAGTCTTCGGTGAAATATTGCTCTTGTTTAGGAGGTATCAATATTTTCTCTTTTTGTTCATTAATAGCTTTTTCATATTGTTTTAATTTTCTGTATTCTTCAGCACTATTAAAATAAGTTTTAGCATCTTCTAAAGAGGAATTAACAATATTTTCAGTGATTTCTAGTGGTGTAAATATATTTTCTTTTTGCCCATTATTTATATTAATCTTATTCTCTAAATTTTCCAGTAAATTAGTAATGGTAAAACGTTTTTTATTTTCTTTACTTAAACAACCTTCAATAATATTTTGCCAAAACTTAGGAATTTGACTGACATTAACTTCCTTATTTACCACTTCCTTCATTAACGCTAAAGGAGTCTCACTATTAAAAGGTAATTCCCCCGTTAATGCCTCATAAATAACCACCCCAAATGACCACATATCCCACGCTGGAGAGATTTTTCCCTCGTAGGCTTCGGGAGGTGCGTAACCCATTGATCCCATCAATGTGGTGGTTTTTGTAGAATTATTTTGGACACTTCTCACCAAACCAAAGTCCGAGATTTTCCATTTATCCCCTACTTTTAAAATATTACCCGGTTTCAAATCTCGATGGACAATTACAGGATTTTGACGGTGTAAATAATCTAATCCTTTGGCTATATCTAATACTAATTCTTTAAGTTTTTCTTCTGGTAATTTACCTTTTTTCAACTCATCTTCTAAACTATAATCTGCTTTTTCCATTAATAAATAGAGAAATTCAAAATTATTTAATGTACATTCTCCGCAGGTATAACAATCGAGTAAATTCTGCTGTTTTAAAGTGGTAGAAAAAATCAATTCATCTAACTGTTTATCGGGGTTATCGGTGATAATTAATTTAACTGCTAATTCTCGAATAAATCTATCTCTTACTACTTCATCCGCTAAATAGACACCGCCAAAACCTCCCGAACCTAACAACCTTTTGAGGTAATATTTATTATCAATATTTTGCCCTTCGAGCATTTTAAATAATAGTTGATTATTCATTTTGTTTAACTATGAAAATATATAAAAATACTATTTGAATTGTAAAGTTCGATCGAACCTTGCCTCTCTATCAATTTATTGGGATGGAATCTTGCTCAATTTATGGAAAATATTTTTCGTACTAAAGCCCCTAATTCTCGATCGATCATAGAACAAATTGTCAAAGAAACTAAAAAATTATACTGTGATCATATCGGAGATGATGCCACTTTTGTTGGGGTATATGTTCGTAAACCTAAACCATTAATGATTTTTACTGGACCTCCTTTAGATGTTACCAAAGATGAGGAATATGCAGAACAATTATTAAGTTTTTCTGGGCGAAAAATTATTTGTGGAGGCACGAGGGGTAATATTGTCGCTAATTATATGGGAGAGACGATCGAAATGGATATAATGACGATGAGTAAGGAATTACCGCCCATTGGTAAACTTAAAGAAGTGGATTTAGTAACCGAAGGAATCTTAACAATTTCTAAAGCCAAAGAAGTTTTAACTAAGTGTAAATTTGATATTTCTCGACTACCAACTATTAAAAATGGTGCGGTTTTATTAGCTAGAGAAATTTTAGAAGCAGACTCAATTTATTTTTTAGTTGGACAACAAATTAACGAATTTTATCAAAACCCATTATTACCAAAAAATATCTCTATTAGGAGAAGTTTAATTGAAGATTTAGTTAAGTTATTAAGAGATAATCAAAAACAAGTTATTGTCGAATATTGTTAACAAGATAAAATCTGACAACTCAATTTGCGCTTTTTCAAAATATCAATTCAGTTTTTTGTCAAAAAAAACGATAAACCACTATATTCAGCTAATTTTCTGTCAAAATCATTGTAAATCTCTATATTTAAAGATATGATGATAAATAAAACAAAAATCTATCATCAAAATTTATGGATACTAAGTTAATTAACATCGGTTTTGGTAATATTGTAACTGCGAATAGAGTCATTGCCATCGTAAGTCCAGAATCTGCTCCTATTAAACGTCTTATCACCGATGCAAAAGAAAAAGGGCAGTTAATCGATGCAACCTATGGTAGAAGAACAAGAGCCGTTATTATAACAGACTCCAATCATGTTATTTTATCGGCAATTCAGCCCGAAACTGTCGCTAATCGTTTTATGATTAATGTGGATAAATAATTTTGTTCAATATGATCAATATTGTTCTTAATTTTAGAATAATTATCCTTCTCAAAAAAAATTCATCCAAAGTCTAGTAAATAAGAATCTAATTTAACCAATGACCAAATTCTGCCATAAAAGTATCATTAATAATTGCCCTACGAATTTTATTTGTAAACTCAATTAACTCGTGTAAATTATGCAAGGATAATAAGATATAGCCTAACATTTCTTTCGATCGAATTAAATGATTAAGGTAAGCACGACTAAAATTTGTACAGGTATAACAACTACATTGAGAATCAAGAGGTGTAAAATCTTCCTTATATTGGGCATTTCTTAAATTTATCCTCTCCCCTTGCACTAATGCTGCCCCATGTCGCCCTAAACGAGTCGGTATGACGCAATCAAACAAGTCAATCCCTGATGCGATGGCAATTACCATTTCCTTATAAGTGCCTACCCCCATCAAATAACGAGGTTTATTGACTGGCAATAAAGGAGTCGTTTGTCGTACAGTTTCATGTATCAACTCAGGTTTCTCCCCGACACTTACTCCCCCAATGGCATAACCCGGCAAGTCTAAACTAATCAAATCCAACGCGCATTGAGTGCGCAAATCGGGATAAATTCCTCCTTGCACAATGCCAAATAGAGCTTGTTTATCGGGCTTGGCGTGGGCATTCATGCACCTTTGTAACCATTTATAGGTTCTTTCCACAGCTATCTCCACTTCATCCCTTGTAGCGGTAGCAGGAGGGCATTCATCAAACGCCATAATCAC
Organism: Geminocystis sp. CENA526; assembly: GCF_050753365.1. NCBI lineage: Bacteria > Bacillati > Cyanobacteriota > Cyanophyceae > Chroococcales > Geminocystaceae > Geminocystis > Geminocystis sp. CENA526. Next base: position 15,071 of record NZ_JBLZFY010000016.1, on the reverse strand, counting down.
ATCTGCGCCTAAAGCATTTTGAATGCGGATAGAGTTTTCTGGTGTCATATTAATAATTCTGCCATCTTTGGGCGATCGAAACTTAACACCATCATCAGTAATTTGGCGTAAATCTGCCAAACTAAAAACCTGAAAACCGCCCGAATCCGTCAACATAGGTTTATCCCAACCGACAAAACGATGTAAACCACCAGCCTTAGCGACAATATCCTCCCCTGGTTGAATATGTAAATGATAAGTATTACCCAAAATCATTTGAGCATTAACAGAGTGAAGTTGAGAGGGAGTGATACCTTTAACTGTACCAATCGTACCTACAGGCATAAATTTAGGGGTTTCAACTTCCCCGTGAGGAGTGGAAAAAACCCCTGCCCTTGCTTTACTATGAGAGCAGTTTGCAATTAATGAATATGTAAAAGTCACCAAGAGAATGAGTAATGAGTAATGAGTAATGAGTAATGAGTAAAAACTACTCATGCAAAAGGCAAAAGTTATTAATTCTCCACTATTCACTATTCACTATTCACTATTCACTATTCATTATTCTAAAAGTCTTCGTCTAACTGCACATCCCATTTTGCGGATAAAACTTCTTCTAACATATCTTCTAAACAATCAAAACCAATATTTTTTGGAGTTTGCACATCCTGATTAGCGGTAGTAAGAGGAATTAACCTTAATTGACGATTATCTTGGATTAAATCAAAATAGGTTTCTTGAGGCGATACTTGAGTTAATTTCAGATAATCAAAACTTTGAATATTGATGTAGAGACTATTATTACAAACTACTGTAGCTTGATTTGGGTCATTAAATACTTCTAAAATCCAACCAGTGCCTCGATTTAGCACCACATCATCGATGATATGTATGTAGTTGACTTGAGTTAAATCATTGATTAAACGTTTGATGTCTTCTTTGTTAACTAAAATACCCGATTCAATAATGCAAGGTGCCGGTATTTGACAATAATTTGGTTGATTCATAATATTAACCCTTTTTTCGCTCTTACTTACTAATGTGTTTTATGGTGGTTTCATTACTAACCACAATCTTTAAATTAAAAATTTACAATATGAGATAATTAAGTTCTCTAATGAGAAAATAATCAGTTTTTAATCTATTGTTTCATTGACAGATTAAATGTAGTTAAATCCAAAGAAAGTCAATAGCTACATCAAAATCTCATATTTCGATCGATCAGTCAATCTTTAACAACAAAGTTTTTGATGTCAAGATGAATATTCATAGAGATTATTCGACAAAAAAGTCATAATCTAATTCTATATTAATAGCAAATCCAAAATTAAATAAATAATTTTTAATTGTTCGCTACGACACAATTTTAACTTAAAATTTCCTTTTTGTTCAGGTTAATTTTAAATATGGGGATAAAAAATTTGTGGAAATAAAAGAAATACTGAAAATTATCGCCTATCATATATTCTTAAAGTTTCTAGCCACTCATCCATATTTTCTTTAATGGTTTCCTTTAACTTTGTCAATATAATTATTACTCTAGCAATTATCAACAATAATGAAAAAATTGTTCTCTTCTTTTTTCGGGGCGATACTTTTTTATACCATTATTCCTATACCGTCTTTTCTTCCTATAGATTTTAGTAAAGTAGCAGTGTGGTTGCCTTGGGTGGGTTGTTTACTGGGAAGTATATTAGGCTTAATTGCCTATGTTTTAGAGATGTTGGGTTTTTCGCCTTTGATGGAAGGGGTTTTGATAGTTGGATTATGGATATATTTAACGGGGGGGTTGCATTTAGACGGTGTGATGGATACTGCTGACGGTTTAGCTGTGCAAAATCCTGAGAAACGTTTAACGGTGATGAGTGATAGCAATACTGGGGCTTATGGAGTCATGGCTGGAATTATTCTGATTCTGTTAAAGGTAGCCAGTGTCATGGATATTAGGGAAAATTTGGGATTTTATTTGATTTTGTCTGCTAGTTGGGCTCGGTGGGGTCAGTTGATGTCGATCGTACTGTATCCTTACCTTAAGTTAGAGGGAAAAGGGGCATTTTTGAAAAAAGAATTAAATTTACCTTTTGATGTCATTGTGGCTTCATTATTTATTATTCTTTTATGGTTAATTCAATATTTTTGGTTAAAAAGTTCGATCGAGTTGATGATAATAGAAACATTAAGCGGATTTATACCATCATTATTAACGGGATGGTGGTTCGATCGACAATTAGGAGGACATACGGGAGACACCTATGGGGCAACGGTAGAATGGAGTGAAGTGATAATTTTAACTTGTTTAACCGTTATGGTAAATTAAGAATTAACAATGGTGAAATTCCTAAATCCCCCCAATACCCCAATCTCCTAATACCCTAATGTCTAAATCAGAAAATTTTATATCGAACTGAGGTTGTTTTAAGGTACAATATAGCAGTTGTATTTGCAAAAGAACTAAAATTGCAGTGATTGAACGCTATACCTTGCCCGAAATGGGCGGAATTTGGACAGACGAATATCGTTTAAAAACATGGTTACAAGTTGAAATTGCGGTGTGTGAAGCTCAAGCACAAGTGGGCAACATTCCCAAAGAAGCTGTAGAAGAAATTAAAGCAAAGGCTAATTTTGATGTTCAAAGAGTATTAGAAATTGAAGCCGAAGTACGCCACGATGTCATCGCTTTTTTGACTAATGTTAATGAATATGTGGGAGACGCAGGAAGATATATTCATCTTGGTATGACTAGCTCTGATATGCTCGATACCGCTTTAGCATTACAAATGGTCGCTAGTTTAAATTTAATTCTCGAAAGTGTGGAAGAAACCATCCAAGCTATTCGTTATCAGGCACAACAACACCGTTATACTTTTATGGTAGGTCGATCGCACGGAATCCATGCCGAGCCTATCACCTTCGGCTTTAAACTCGCTGGTTGGTTAGCAGAAATGCGCCGTAATCGGGATCGTTTAGTCAAATTACGTCAAGATGTGGCAGTGGGCAAAATTTCAGGTGCTGTAGGTACTTATGCTAACATTGATCCTCGTATTGAATCGATCGCCTGTACTCTTTTAGGTTTAGAACCAGATACTGCTTCCACTCAAGTTATTTCCAGAGACAGACACGCTGAATTTGTGCAACAAATCGCCTTAGTTGCCGCTTCCCTAGAAAGATTCTCTGTAGAAATTCGCAACCTACAAAGAACCGATGTTTTAGAAGTTGAGGAGTATTTTTCCAAAGGACAAAAAGGCTCATCGGCGATGCCCCATAAACGAAATCCTATCCGTAGTGAGCGTATAACGGGCATGGCTCGTATCATTCGGGGAAATGCGATCGCCGCCTTAGAAAACGTGGCTTTATGGCATGAAAGAGACATTTCCCATAGCTCTGTCGAAAGAGTAATTTTGCCTGATACTTGTATTTTGATTCATTTTATGTTAAGGGAAACCACTAATTTGATTCAAAACTTGTTGGTGTATCCTGACAACATGGCAAGAAATATGAACGTTTATGGAGGAGTGATCTTCAGTCAAAAAGTTTTACTAGCGTTAGTTTCTAAAGGCATGAGTCGAGAAGATGCTTATCGTATAGTTCAAGGATGCGCTCATCAGGCATGGAATACTAAAGATGGTAATTTCCGTAATTTGGTAGAAAATCATGCTGAAATTGCCGAATTATTGACAGATTCTGAGATTGATACTTGTTTCGATCCTCAACAACACTTAAAAAATCTTGATACAATTTACCAAAGATTAGGCATTTAATTCAATAGACATCTTCAAAAAAACAGGCATCTTGCCTGTTCTACGGTGGTAAAATTATAATTAGAGGTTGTCTCATGGTTTTTTTGTGAAAGAAGGTAATAGTGTTTACAATAATCAAGAAAAAATGTAAGTTAAATGGGTTTTAGCTTAAGTTTTATTGACATTGAAAAATGATATTGACATTTTATAAAACTAATGTTATTCTAAAGTTATGGACTTAGAAACATTAGAAAACAACCATCATGAATGGTTAATCGATGAATTTGTGGAGGTAGCTAATGGGTTATTGCCTTTATATCTTCCCCAGATGAAGGGTAATAGCAAAGTTAAAGAAGAAATTAATACTCGATTGGTGCGATCGTACACCAGTCAAAGGTTGATGGATGAGCCTATTCGGCAAAATCGTTATGCTTTTTATACCTATCGTCATCTTTTACAATTATTGTTAGTTAAGCGTTTATTAAGCGATGGTATCGGCACAACGGCAATTAATGATTTACTTACCTCGAAAACTAATCAGGAGTTAAAAAATTTATTAGTGGGAGGTATTCAGATTAATATTACGACAGCCCATCCGATTTTAACTGAAACCCACAATTCCAGTAATTCTGCTTTGGATTTTCTCTCTGATTTAAAGGGGAAAAGAAGTCAATCAACGATGAGGGGTAGCGTCAAACAAGAGAATCAAATCCCATCGATCGAGAACAAAAATACCATGTCTGCGTTAGATGAGACTTATAGTCATCAAAATTTGTTAGACAGGGAAGAAACTTGGACTCGTATCAGGATTTTAGACGGTTTAGAGTTACATATTCGTGATGATTTTGTTTATCCCAATAGTATCAAAGAGCGAGAGTCTTTAATAGAACTTTTCAGCAACATTTTAACTAAATTCTTCAAAAAGAGGTAATTATGACTAATATTAAGCCCCAAGTGCAATTTATCTGTTTAAGGGATGCTATTGCATCGGATGCCGTGACTAATCTTGATGTGATTGTCAGAATCTATATTCCTGAAATCCAGACTAATCGACAACGCCCAACTCTTAATTTAGGCTTGGTGATCGATCGATCTGGTTCAATGCAAGGTGATAAAATCAAGTATGCTCGTCAAGCGGCTATCTATGCAGTGCAACAATTAGCGGAGTCGGACAGAATTAGCGTTACCATCTATGATGATACGGTGGAGGTGATTATTCCCTCTCAACAGGCTACTGATAAACAGAATATCATCGATCGAATCAATGGCATCACTCCTCGCAATATGACGGCGTTGTATGACGGTTGGCTAGAAGGGGCGACTCAGGTGAGTAAGTATCTGCAACCTGAACATTTAAACCGTGTTATTTTGTTATCCGATGGTTTGGCAAATGTGGGAGAGACGAATCCTGATGTGATTGGCAATGATGTTAACGGGTTGAGTAAACGGGGGGTTAGCACTACGACAATGGGCATCGGCGATGATTTCAATGAGGATTTGATGCAGGGAATGGCTTTATCTGGAGATGGTAACTATTACTTTATCCAAAATCCCGATCAGTTACCAAGTATTTTCAATGGTGAGTTACAGGGGATTATGGCAACCATTGGGCAAAAAGTCAGTTTAGGGATTAATTCTTTCTCTCCTGTGGAATTGGTGGATGTGTTTAATGATTTGGAAAAAACGGAATACGGGCGTTATAAATTACCGAATCTTATCGCAGGAAATCAGGTTGATGTGGTATTGCGGTTAAAAATTCCCCCCATGACGGAATCAGCACCTCTGGTTAAATTCCGATTGGCTTATGATGACAATGAAACCCAGTCAAGAAAAATCTCTCATCATCAGTTACAGTTACCTGTGGTTAATTCTGCGCAGTTGAATGATTATCCTTTTAATGAGGAGGTAAAGGCAAAAGTTGCTCAGTTAATGGCTTCACGGGCAAAAGAGGAGGCGGTAAGAAGCCTTGACAGGGGGGATATTATCGGTACAAGGGAGCGTTTAGAGGAGGCAAAAGAAGAAATGATGGCTTCTGGGGTGTGTTTTGACATGATTGAGCCAGAAATAGCAGAAATGGATAATTTATTAGAAGATTTGGCAAGGGGTGAGCGTCAATCCATGCGAAAAAATGCTCAATATCAAGCCTATAACAAGCGTCGTAGCCGTCCATAAAGTTTATAAAGTTCGATCGTAGAGGCTTCATCAAAAAATATTAAGGACAAATTGCATAAATTCTCAAAATGAATATGATAAATAAGTAGTAAGTACAAAACAATCTACCATCATCAAAATCAAGGGAGTAAAAACAAGGTAAAATGTGATACAAGTATTATTATTAATATTTTAAAGACTACTGACATGAATAATATCGAATATTTAATAGATATAAATAGTAATAAGAAGCAATTAGTCTTTTTAGTTGTAGAAGATCATCCTGAAGTAGGAGAAAATAACTGTAAATATCTCCAAGAAATATCTCCTTCGGCAACTTGTATTTTATCAGAAAATCCTACACAAGCACGGAATGTACTAAAAAAACAAGCCGTTGATTTAATAATTCTTGATCTTCAGTTTGGTAACGTTTCGGGGGTTAATTCTGCGAGGGATGGATTAGATTTTTTACAATTTTTATTTGTAGAATATCCTTACCTTAATATTCTTGTTTATACAAGTGATCCTAGTCTATTGAAAAATGAGTTAAGTTTGATTCATAATTATCAAGGTGGTTTTGTTGTAGTGAATAAAATTGAGAGAAGATCGAGCTTTATTGAAGGTGTTAAATTAGCTTTAGATGGTGGTTTCAAAATTCCTTATGAATTAAAACATGAATTGATCTTAACTCCTAAAGAATTATATATTTTACAGTTAATTTGTCAAGAATCTTTAACGGATAAGGCGATCGCCCAGAGAATTAATGTCTCTCTAAAAACTATTCAAAATTATGTACAAAAATTAAAAATAAAACTAAATGTTAACCCCTCGGAAGAAACTAGTTCTCGTGTGGCTTTATGTGTGGAGGTATTGAGAAGAAAATTAATCAGTTTTTAGATTATTCCAACGATGACAATGATTAAAACTATTTACACCAATAGCTGTGGTATAAACTTTCTCCGATGGTGAATAAGGGGGCACTCTTCTTAAATAAGCCGACAGAACTTCTCCTTCATTGATAATTGAAAAGTTATTGATAGGAGTGCCGGGGGCTGGGATATTAGTTGGAGAGTTAGAGATTTGTTGAGGATAATTCATATAAATAGTGATATTTTCTCTTTCTGTCAAATTCGATGATGAATTGATGACTTGTTCGACAAGGGCTTCTATTTTGTATGTCATAGGATTTGGTGCAACTCCTGTCTCTGTAATATTAAGTATTTTTATGATTAAAGATTCCGGCGCAGACTTTAATTCTTCCGAATCGCAAATTAACCAAGGTGCAGGTATTGCTTTACTAGAGTTTGACGTTAAATTTAACACTATAATACTGTTGATGATCAGGAAAAATATAAAAAATATCATTTTAGTCATTGGACTTCCCCATAAATCTAATTTTTAACATTTATTGAACCTGACTTGATTTGGCATATTCAAGCATTTGTCTATCATTCAAATCTATCTCATAAATGTAACCAAGTTTGATCGCAATACGACGACGAAGCCCATAACTAGGAAAGATTTTATTATTTAACAAAGACGTTGCCCGAAAATTAGCCAAATCAATTAGTTGAAGCATTTGATCTGCATTTATATTGTTGCCAAAAATTTCAAGAATTTGTTGACCACAATTATCTATTCCCATAGCATTAGATGTCCTCTCCAGTTGCTCAATTCTTCCTTCATAAGCCAGTAATAATATATCTAAACACTTACCATATTCATAGGAATTATTGAAAGTAAAAACTATATTTTGAATACGGGGATCGATCGACCTTGGTTGTGGATTAATGTAAATAGACTTTAACTCAGAACTATTTTCATTTTCTTCCCCCAATAAAGGATTAATCGCTTCATTTATGGGAGTTAAAAAAGTTTGTGCTTGAATATTTGTAGCTAATGCTATCAAAAATATAATGGTAGTCAAAATCAAATTTCGAGATCTCATTAATTTATTTCCTCCTTAAAAATTGCTTAGGTTGATGGAATAATTCCCCGCAGAGTATTTACCATTAGGATAAGCACATCCTATATACTTATTGTTAAAAGTTACAGTAACCTGTTGAGCTTGAGATGCACAGTTACTTTCTGCTAAACCATGTCCAGCAAATAAAGAACGTAATCTAGCTAACATAGTCGGATCGGTAATGGGTTGTTTTGTTGTCAAATCAAAAAATGCAGACTGTGGTATTTCTCCTCCCATGTCTATATTTTGGTTATAAGTAACAGTACCGGTTTGCAGGGGATATTGAGGTTGTTGAGGATATTGAGGTTGTTGAGGATATTGAGATTGTTGAGGATATTGAGATTGTTGGGTATTAGAAGGAGGAGTAGATGCTTGACGTATTTTTTCTATTTCCGTTATAGCATTGAGAATATCACGATTAATAGTTTGAGGATCTTGGGCGAATTTTTCCACCACGACTAAAAATTTACCATTCCACCATCCTCCATGACGATCAACACATTTACCTAAAATTCTGGTTTTACAATATGATTGAGCTGTAGCGACTCCTCGAAGGAAGGAAACATTCGTTGATGCTAACTGAACATAGTTTCTCGCTTGTTCTAATGATTTCATCGCTTCAGAATAGCCACTAGCTTGTCCAGAAGCACCTACACCTTTATATTGTCCACTGGCTTTTAATTCTTCTGCCATGCGTTCTAATTCTCTTGCTTTACTAAATATTTGACTATAAACCGCAGACTCTTCCCCTGATTGAGTCATTTCTGTAATTTGTGCATTACCACGATTGTCATTAATCGCTATTAATTGATGATGAGTAACAATCCATCCTAAAGGTGCTTTGTATTGAAATCCTACTTCAACAGAAGACATCGTTTTTCCCGTGTCAACCGTTTGTTCATGAGTACATCTTGTCCCAACTGGTGCTTGAGACATACTAATAGATGAACAAGAAAGATTCGCAGAAGCTGGTTTTGAAAAATAAGTTACTAAACCTATTGTGGCTAGTGTTGTTGCGACCATTATTTTTGAATAAAAAAATTTCATTATTGTTACCTCGTAAAAATTTTAATCAGTAGAAAAAATAAATATTGTTAATACTTTACTTTAACGACAACCCGAAAACCCTGTTTGAATACCTATTGCACTTCGTACAGGAGAGGGTAAGTTATTATATGTTGAGCAAGATTTGCTTATTGTTCTTTTAAACTGTTCCGATATAGTACGTCCATTTCGTTCCGTTATATAAATGTCTAATTTGTGTACATATTGAGCAATCTCTGGATTAATCTTTATCTCTTTAAAGTCTAGTGTATGATACGGACATTTATCCCATGTACCACAAGCAGTTTTAATATCAAATGGCTCAGACACAAACAAAGCATTACCTTTTCTATCTACTCCTACTACGTTCACCGTACCTCTGACACCTTGAGTCCTCTTTGTAGAAATATTTTCTCCATGAATCATTAAAGAACCATTGCGATATAGATTGACATTTGCTCTTGTATAACCTCCTCCAACTCTTTGCTGAAGACTATTTGTTAATGTGCCAGTTTCGGGTTGATCAAATTGATTTTGTGGCTGTGGTTGTTTATTTTGAGCCAACTTATCATGTTCTGGACAATTTAAAGTTTGGGTATAAGTTCTATCACCTGGGGAGGATGTTTCCACTTTTCTCATACCATAGTTTTTTCCATTAATAGCAGTGAAAGTATCCTTTCCTCCCCAAGTCAATTTAGAACCATCAGTGGACTCTGCATAATAATAAAACAGACGATTATGGGTATCTGTTCCTTCAAGATGAGTTTGTCCCCTTCCCGCCTGAAAGTTATACCATGATCTTGTTTCCCATTGCCCCGATAAATTCATAAAACGAACTGCTATTCTAATGGGTGCAGATGAACAACCGTTGACAAAACTAATGCGAAGGGGTGCAATCGGAACAGCGTACTGAGCCAGTAGTTGTATATTTGAATCATCATTCTTTGTCTGAGAATGTGCATTGGGAATATTCAATACAAGGCTAGAAGCAACAAGGGGAATAGCAAATAAAGGTAAGAAATAATTATTTTTTATCATTTTAAGGACACTCCTAATATATAAAACTTGGTGTTTTTGATGAGCAATAGGCTTATTAGAAAGAGAAAACTACCTAAAGGTGTGCGTATATCTACCAGGGCCTGTAGCCATTCCCATATCTGATCTAAAAAAAGGTTGTTCTCTACCCCTCACCTGAATAACCCTGTCTTTACCACCCCAAGTATTTCCATTCGCATCATGGGCGTGAAAATAAATATAGCGATGTCGAATTTTGTGGTGATTACCTCCTAAAATCAATGCTGTTTGACCCGGTTCTAAACGCCAATATCCCTCTGTTCTCCATCCCATATAAGGATCTTGACCATGTCTTATAGGAGTTGGTATATCAGCATCATAGCTTGTTCCCCCATCCGGTCGATAAGAAACTGCAACCCAAATAGTTTGATTATGAGCATTATGAATATGAACTGTATAGTATCGGCGACTTGTGCCAACTTTTCCATCTCTGACACAATTCCTTTCCCACGGAAAACAGAATAAGTCTGCATAAGTTGGTGTTGCCATTAATATAGAAGAGGTAATAGCGATAGTTGAGACTAAACCAATCCGAGTAATAATTTTTGAAATCTTCATCAGTTTACTCCTTGAATCATTTACTTTTATTGTATTAATTATCAGAAGAAAAAACTTACCATAAACCCTAAACTTTGTTGCGTTAAACCGCAATTTTTTTTAGACAAAAACCCACCAAAAAAAACTTTAGATTTCCTTAAGATATATATATGATAACTCCTAATATTAAAGGAAACGTAATTATAATGAAACTTTTTATTTCTTTCCTCATATCGATAATTATTACCACTAGCTTATCTATGTCAATAATGGCACGAGAAATTTGGCGAGGGAAAGGACAAATTATTAGAGGTGAAGGGGAGGGCGGATTATTAAATTTAATCTTAGAAATAGATGACAATACTATTAAGTTTTTATCTGGACCTTCTCAGAATCAGGTTATCAGTTTAAATTCTTATTCTTCACATCTTAATAATAGTATTGCAGTTATGGATGATACTTGGCATTTTCAAAGTCAAAATAGTGAATTAACTGTCACTCTATATCAAAAAAAACCCTATCGAGTTATTGTCTATAAACTATATACAAGCCCTATTATATCTCAACCTAGATTTCAATTTCCTTAAATAACTCTTAAGAAATATTAAGTTAAGGTTTGTATCAAAATTATCGTACTTTTCTCCGATGATCAAAGATAATGTAAATATAAATAAATGATCATTTTCAGTATATTAATTATTTTTATGTTAACTTTCTCAATTAGCCATGAAACAAGTAAAAACTAATTTAATTTATGCTATTTTACTCGGTTTATTTGGGGGAATTATTTATCAAACTATATTATTTAATATTCCTTTTATTCGTTATTTAGATGTTAAATTTATCGATGTTATACAAAACTTAAAATCAGAATCATTACCGCCTGAGAATATTGTTTTGGTAAAAATTAGAGAGAGAGATTTAAGAAGTTGGGGAGTATTAAAAGAACCAGATTTTTACTCTCAAATGATACAAAATATTATCGATGATGGGGCAAAAGTCATTGTTTTAAACTTATTGCCTGATTGGGTTAAATATGCAGATGAAAAGAATAATCCCCTTAAAAACTTAATCATTAATAATCAAAATAAAATTGTTTTAGCAACTCGTGTACCTTCTCTTTCTCCTGATAAATTATCAGAGTTACACAAATATAATCAGATTTTTCCTTTTGATTCTCAGACTAATATTTTAATTAATCCTTCTCAAATACAGGGTTTTTTTTCTTACGATGCGATCGCACATAACTTTTTAACATTGAATCATCCTGCCCGAACAATGTATTTACAATCTGAGTTTATTTTAGCAGATGATGTGAGAAAAAAAGAAAGTTTTAAATCAGTTGCTTTATTAACTCTAAAAAAGTATAAATTATCTACTCAACAAGCAAATATTTTTGAGATTAAAGATAGTATTAAAAATCAAAAAATATATATAAATTATCGCTATAAAAACTTTAATTATTTATCCATTGATGATTTAGAACAAAGTTTTACCCAAGATTTTTTCCGAGACAAAATAATTATAGTAGGCTTTAGTGATCTCGATAATCCCAACTCTTTACCGATGTACTCTCCTAATGGAGAAATTATATCAGGATTAAAATTACAAGCTCTACAAATAACTAATTTACTAGATAATTCTTATTACTATATTTTACCTTCATCTATTCAAAGTATTTTAATTATTACGATCAGTGTTATAATTTCTATTTTTTCTTTACATATAGATACCTTAAGCAGCAAGAAGAAAACTATTTCATTATTAATTTATTTTATTTTTGTTCCATTTACACTTATTGTCGTGAGTCTATGGCTAAAGATAATTTTAGATTATATTATAGTATTTTTGACTTGGATATTAACTTATATTTTTTGTCGTATATGTCTAAAATATATTTTACATGAAGAATTATTGCAAAAGCAAGAATGTGAGTTGATTAGACTTAAAACTATGGAACAAGAAGCAATTATTAATCAAGCAAAAAAATTAATTAAACGTCTGGCAGTGGAAATTCACGATGGACCATTACAGGAAATAAAAATAATTTTAGATGAGTTAGAATGGTTAGAAAAAGAAAACCATCAACCACAACTATCAAAAAGGTTTAATCTATTATTAAATCAGGTAGAAAAAATGGGTAAAAACTTACGTTGTATTTTAGGAAAAAAGACAAATAATTTACTAGAAATTAGTCCAGAGTTGAAGAATGGTTTAACGAAAGGATTAGAAATAACACTCAAAAATTTAGAAAAAAATGATCAACTTTTTTTGCCGATAAATTTAGATATTGAAAGGATTAATGAGCCAAATTTTACCAGTCTTTGGTTGTCTGATAGAGAAGATATATATATCTTTTTTTGTGAGGCTATTAGTAATATAATTAAACACGCTCAACCGCCTTATGGAAATGCTACTTATGTTGAAATTATTTTGAAACAAAAAGATGATTTTATATTTTTAGAAATTATTAATGATGGCATCGAATTAACAAAAAATGAGAGAGTGAACGGCGGTTATGGTTGTAAACTAATGGAGATAGTAGCCATGGATTTACCAGAGGGAAATTATCACAAGAAAATTGAGAAAAATCTCTACTATGTATGTCTTAGTTGGAAAATGCTTTATTAATGGCACATATAGCCGAACTTCCCTCGTACAATAGTATTAAAAAATAGCTGAAACCTTTATCAATTCTAACTTAGACATTAATAAATCTAGTTCTTTTGTACCCATGTATTTTTAATATTTTCTTAAGATTTGTGGAGACGATATTTTGCTATGATAGTAGTCATGTAGAAGAGATAATTATGTATATCGAAAAAGTCCCTAATCGCAATTCACCTCCTGCCGTCTTACTCAGAGAATCCTATCGAGAGGATGGAAAAGTTAAGAAAAGAACTGTGGCTAATTTATCTAAATTATCCGATGATGTTATTGAGAGTATGAAACTAGCTTTAAAAGGAACTAAACTCTCCATTAATGAAGCAATTCCTGATAATTTTCACATAGTTAGAAGTCGTCCTCATGGTCATGTGGCTTTAATTTTAGAGACGATTAAAAAGTTAAATTTAGACACTATTATTAGTTCTAAATCCTCTCGTAATCTTAATTTAATTATGGCAATGATTACCGCCAGAATTATCAATCCTGCATCAAAATTAGCTACCGCTAGAAGTTTTAATGAAGAAACCTGTAGCAATAGTTTAGGAAAGATATTAAATCTTGAAAAAGCGGAAGCAAAGAGAGGATTTATTATTAAAAGCGGAGGAAGAATTAAATAAGATAGTAAGTGCGACTCAAAGAGAAAAAAGAGCGTTAAAGGAAAAGGATAAAATAATTGTGAGAGTAACGAGAGTAATGAATAAATATAAGGTAAATAAATATTATAATTTAGAGATAAAAGAGGGAAGTTTTAATTATAGTAGAAAATTAGATTTAATAGCTCAAGAAAGAGCATTAGATGGGGTTTATGTAATTAGAACCTCGGTAAAAGAAGACCAGATGTCATCGGAAGAAACGGTGATAGCTTATAAGAATTTATCTCAGGTAGAAAAAGCATTTCGTTGTTATAAATCCATAGATTTAAAAGTGAGACCAATTTATCATTATAAAGGAGAGAGAGTGAAGGCACATATATTTTTATGTATGTTAGCTTATTATGTAGAATGGCATTTAAAGAATGGGTTAAAGCCATTATTATTTGAAGATGAAGAAACGGAAAATAAATATGAAGAAATAGTGAGAGCATCTCGAAGTAAATCAGCCCAGTTAAAAGATAGAAAAAAAAGGAATAAAGATGATTATCCCTTACATAGTTTTCGGACTTTATTAGAAGATTTAGGTACAATTTGTCTTCATCAAGTAGAATGTAATTTTGAAAAAGGAAAGTCGAGTTTCCCGACAATTACTCAACCAACGAGATTACAACAAAAGGCATTAGATTTAGTAGGAGTTTCCTTAATTTGTACCCAGTAAATGAGGGATAATAAATGATTCAAAACCATACACATCACAGGTTTTGCTTTTTGTCAAAGGGGGAAGTTCGGTTATATCGAACTGAGGTAAGAACTTATTAAGTTGTTATCATCATCAATATAAAGAGATAGATTCGATCGAGTTTTTTGGGGGGGAAGTTCGATCGAGCTTTCATTTTATATATAATAAACTTAGTTTTTAACGGTCAAGAGGAAAACTATAATGTCACAAACCATCCAATTTGGTCAAATTTTAGAGATGATTGATTATCTTTCTCTGGATGAACAAGATGACTTAATTAATATTATTCGCCATAGACAAATTGAGAAAAGACGAGAAGAAATTGCTCTAAATATTACTCAAGCCCGTCAAGATTATCAACAAGGAAACGTATTTCGGGGAGACGTTGATGATATTATTGCTGAATTAGATAATGACTAAATTAATTCTCACTCCATCCTTTAAACGGGCTTTCAAAACTATTATTAAAAGAAAACCAGAGTTAAAGCCCAAAATCGAATTGAAATTAAGATTACTAGCTAATAATCCTTATGATCCTGTATTACGCACTCACAAATTGAAAGGAAGATTATCAGGGGCTTGGG